>JBBRHM010000106.1:0-13208 GCA_038222655.1 Chitinophagales bacterium
TACGCTATCTCCAGAGCAGTGGCACCCTTACAGGATTTGTGGAAATGGAGTGCACCTCTCTTAAAGAAAGATCATAGCAAACCTTTACCCAACGGACTTATCTGTTTAAAAGGCGGCGACCTGGCACAGGAAATTTTTGAAAGCGGCCTCCGTCCTAAAATGATGCCGATATATAAAATTTTCCCGGAAGAATATTTTCAAGAGAAGTATGTGATCCACGCAGCGAAATAATCTATGATAAAGGTTTACTATTGAATGATACATGTTGAAAGGCCTACTCATTCCACATGTATCATTCAATAATAAACATAAAACTAATCGGGTATGACCAATTTATTATTCACCTTATTTACATCTGCCAGGCGTTGACTGGGATCAATTTCAATGGATTTAAGGTCCCTGATATTTCTTGATGATTCAAAAGTATATTCGGGATGTGTCCATTTCCATTCTGTATGTATCGTTCGGGGAACAGGGCTCTCAGCAGGTTTTTCTCCATACATCAGACTCAGCGGTATATAATGCATTTCCTGTGTGCCATCTTTAAAAGTAAGTAACACATCTACCGGCATGGGCATTTTACCATAGCGTTTTAAAGTAATGGCTGTTTTTCCATTTGTAATATTTATATCACCTACTGCATAATCAATTGTTTTGGTGCTGTTGATCCAGTATTCTTTGTACCAGTCAAGTTCCATATTGCTCAATTTTTCAGCCACCCTTATAAAATCATTCGGGTTGGGATGTTTGAAGCGCCACTGGTTATAATAAGCAAGTAAAATTTTATCCCGCACTGAATCGCCTACAATATATCCTAACTGCTCCATGAATACGGCTCCTTTACTATAGGCAGCATTGCCGTAGGCATAATTGGTATTGTAATGATCAGCATGTGTGCTGGCAGGTTCTTCAAGACCACTTTTAGCGAGGTTAAAATAACCCTTGTATTCGCCCTCGTACCAGAATTTTTTTTTGTTGCGCAGCGTGGCTATCAAACGGGTACTGGAATAATCAGTAAAGCCTTCATCCATCCATGGATACAAAGATTCATTGGTACCCATCATCATCTGGTACCAGCTATGCATCCACTCGTGCAGGGCGGTTCCAATACCTGAATTTTTGATCAGTGTAGCCATCGGGTATTCCATTCCTCCATCGCCTCCCTGAATAAATGTATAGGTCTTATACGGATAGGCACCAAATGTTCTGGCCATAACAGGATAAGCCAAGGCAGCGGTGTCTGCCATTTTCTGCCACTTGTTTTCTACAGAATCAACCGCTTTATATACTACACGTATCAGCGGCCCGTCTTTTACCGTGCGGGTAATCATTTTATAAGTGGGGTCTGCAGCCCAAACAAAATCGTGCACATTATAGGCCTGCCATTTCCAGGTATGGGTTGCTGCGGTAGAAGGCCGGGGTTTTACAGTGGTTTCATAACCCATTCCTATATCATTCGCATTCTGCAGATCGCCGCCGGCAGCAACAAAATAATTTTTATCAATAGTAATATTCACATCATAATCTCCCCAAACACCATAAAATTCTCTCGCTATATAGGGATTGGCGTTCCATCCCTGGTAATCATACTCTACCATTTTCGGGTACCACTGGCTCATACTGTACCGAATACCTTCCCTGTTATCACGTCCGCTTCTGCGCACCTGTAAAGGAACCTGTGCAGAAAAATCCACATCCATTTGCACTTTTGATCTTGGTAAAACCGGTTTGCTCAACAATACTTCGAGGATGGTTTCATGTTCTTTTAATGTTTGTTCAACGCCATTGATTCGGATACTGCTTACCCGCTGGTAGCCTATTTCTTCAGGGTTCAGTTTACTGATACGGTCTTTAACCCTTGCATCCCAGTCGAGTCCGTCATTGTCTGCTTTGGGATCATTAAGTCTTGTATTACCCAATTCCCGGCTGCGCACATCCATACTGCTATTGGGCTGAAAGGCATTCCAGTACAGGTGAAAAAATACGCGCGACAAAGTATCCGGTGAATTATTCGTGTATTCCAGTTTTTCTGTACCGGTAAAACGGTTCGAAACCACATCCATATTCACATTGATGGTATATTTAATTCTTTGCTGCCAGCGATCGGATTGCGCTGATGCAGCTGACAGATAAAAGAGGGAAGATGACAGTAACCAAAGACGCAGAAAATTATTTCTCATATTTCAAAAGACTTTTAAGAGCCGTAAATTTCAGGAAATAAACTATAGAAAAATCAATCAGCTCATCAATGATCAAAAATTGGTATCATATTACAAAAAAAATGCCGGCCATACAGTTCGTATAACCAGCACCAGGGGTAAATATTTCTATATATCGTTGTATTACATAGTAAGTTCCTGCTTGGTCAACTGGCCCTTTTCGTCGTAATAAATAAATTTTTTTTCGGAATTATCATTGAGGATGAGGATACGGTATTCTACTTCTTTTTTATCTTTTGATTGAATGGCATTTACTTCATGTGCCTTCCATGAGGCGAACTTGCTCTGACTGAATGCATTTCTTACATTGTTACGAAGATCCCCAAAACTCAATTTTCTGGTTTCATCCAGCCATTCTCCCTGTTTGTTGAAACGGGCGGTACAGGGTTCTCCTCCGCTATAAAACCGGGCTGCATAATTGCCAGCGTTATGTAACCATGAAACATGTGTAGCACCTGGGTATCTTGTTTTAAAAGAAGAAGCAACACCCGCAGGAATAATTTTGGAAGTGTCCGAAGCCATAGCTGCACAGAGCCAGGCAATCATCAGAAGGGTTAATATAAACTTGTTCATAGAATCTTGTTTTACTACTATAGTAAGACAAGTCCTGTGCCAGCTAGATTTTACCTCCAACAACAATTACAATCTCACCCTTGACCGTTTTTTTGGTGAAATGATTACACACTTCCTGCAAACTGCCTCTGGCATTTTCTTCAAACATCTTGGTCAGTTCCCTACTCACGCTACATTGGCGCCCGGCACCAAACCAGGTAATAAAAGATTCCAGCGTTTTAACCAATCGCATCGGGCTTTCATAAAAAATCATGGTGCGCTCTTCCTCTGCCAGTTGTTTCATGAGTGTTTGCCGGCCTTTTTTTAGGGGAAGAAACCCTTCAAATACAAAACGGTTGGTGGGCAGTCCGCTGTTTACCAGTGCCGGAACAAAGGCGGTTGCCCCGGTAAGACATTCAACTTTTACTTCCTGGCGTATGCATTCCCTAACCAGTAAAAAAGCTGGGTCCGAAATACCTGGTGTACCCGCATCGGTAATCAGTGCCATAGTTTTACCGGATCGAAGCTGATCCACAATATGTGCCACAATTTTATGTTCGTTGTGCTGGTGATATGGCGAAAGTGGTTTCTGAATCTTGTAGTGATTCAGCAGTTTTGAAGAGGTCCGCGTATCCTCACACAGTATCACATCTACCTGCTGCAACACTTCCAGCGAACGCAGTGTAATATCTTTCAGGTTACCGAGTGGTGTGGGAACGAGGTAAAGCAAGTTTGGAGTTTGGAGTTTGGAGTTTGGAGCTGGACTTCATCCCAGACTCGAGACTTCAGACTGTTATCAGTTGATCATTTCAATTTCATAGAATTCCATCACCGGATTGGCGAGTAGTTTTTTGCTGGCATCCTCGGCCAGTTGCCTGGCTTTGGCTTCACTGTCTGCCTCTACCTGTAATGTGATATGTTTTCCTACCCTTACATCTGAAACGGTATGCAAACCCAGGTTCTGCAGTCCGCCTAATACGGCTTTGCCCTGCGGGTCCAGCAGGTCTTTTAATGGCATTACTTTAATCTGGATATTATAGGTCATGATTGTGTTTGTTTAAAGAACAAAGATAGAATTACGTAACCAATAAATGTGATGGGTACTGCCAACCATCCGAAACTTAATCCGCTGGTTAATGCAATAAGCGCCAGTATTAGAAAGGGGGTGGCTTTTTTAACGGTAAACTGGGTAAACTTCAGTGCCATCATAGGTAAGCGGCAAACCATCAGGTAACTCACAATTAACACGGCCGCATACCAGAACCATTTGTTCAGTAATAATTGAATAAGCCTTGCATCGGTTGCGTACCAATATACCATTGGAAAAGAAGCAAACAATAAACCCGTTGCAGGAATGGGTACACCTTTAAACCCAAAACTCTGTGATGGATCAATATTAAATCTTGCGAGCCGGTAAACACCTGCACAGGGTAGTATAAAGGCAGGTAATAACCAGGCCTCATTAATATCGAGTCCACCTGCCTGCTGCGCATAACTCAACCGCAGGAATTGAAAGGCAATCAAACCGGGCGCTACGCCAAAACTTACAGCATCTGCCAGGGAGTCGAGTTGCTTGCCCATATCCGAAGGCACTTTCAGCAACCGTGCAATAAATCCATCTAAAAAATCAATAAGTGCAGCCAGCGCAATAAAAAGGCTGGCCCAGGTTATTTTCTCAGGCATAGAAACCAGGTTCTCTCCATTGGCATCAACCGTAAAAGTTACACCCGGCTGCATAATGCACACAATAGCCAGGCAACCAAAAAGAAGATTGAGAAGGGTAAAAAGGTTAGGTATTTGTTTCATAGCTGATAACCGTTTATGGACGACCGGTGAGGGCAGGAACAACCTGCAAATGTTTTATTTATTTCCTACTGCATTTCTAAAAGCCTGAAGTCTGGCTTCTACTCTATCCTGTTTATTATAAAAAATTTGAAAACAATATCATTCACCTATTTTCTCATTGTACATTTTTTTATAGAAATCAACCTCATTACAAGTGACTATCCACCACTCTTCATCAATCCCTCAATCTCCTCCACCGTAATCGGAATATTTTTCATCAAATCAATATTGCCGTTCTTGGTTATCCAGAAATTATTTTCTATTCGGATACCCATATTTTCTTCTTCTATGTAAATGCCCGGTTCAATCGTAAATAGCATACCTGCTTTTACGGATTCGGTTCTTGTGCCCAGATCATGCACATCCAGCCCCAGATGATGTGAAATACCATGGTATAAATATTTACGGTAGGCACGGTTATCCTTGTCTTCATTCTTTACATCAGATTTGAGTAGCAGACCGATTTTTAAAAATTGCTGCGTAGCTTCCTCGCCAACTTTATCTGTATAAGCCAAAATGGAAATACCCGGTTTAAGAATCGATTTTGCATAATTGTGCAGGTGCAGACATGCGTTGTACACAGTTTTTTGCCGGCGGCTGAATTTACCGTTTACAGGAATGGTGCGGGTAAGATCTGCAGAGTAACTTCCGTATTCTGCGCCAAAATCCATTAAAATGAGGTCGCCATCCTTGCACTCCGCATTGTTGGAAACATAATGAAGGGTTCGTGCATTGTCGCCACTGGCTATAATGCTTCCGTAACCGGGACCTGTAGCACGCTGACTTAAAAAACTACGGAATATTTCTGCTTCTATTTCATATTCCATCACGCCCGGTTTGATGAATGATAACAGGCTCCGGAAAGTATTATCTGTAATATCGATGGCTTTCTGAACCACTTCAATTTCCTCTTTGGTCTTAATGGCACGCAGTTGCTTCATTATTTTAGCCGCCCGTTGAAAGGAATGCAAAGGATAAGCGGCTTGCATCTCATCCACAAAACGGTATTCGCGGGTACGAATCAGCGAAGCTTTACGGTCATTCTCATTGCTATCGAGGTAGATATGATCGGCAAGATGTATCCAACCCTGCAGAGGCGCATCAAGTGTGTCTAGCCATACAATGGTCTGAATACCCGAAATTCCGGATGCTTCTTTTGCGCGAAATCTTTTTCCATCCCATTTTTCTTTTAGTTCGTTGGGCCTTACCAGAACCAGTACCTCCCTGTATTTAGGATCGGGATTATCAGGGAACAAGATCACCATAGAATCTTCCTGACTGATACCACTTAGCCAGAACAGGTCGCTGTTTTGTTTAAAGCTATGCAAAGCATCCCCGTTACCGGGCCACTCATCATTACTCACAAAAATGGCGATACTATTAGGCAGCATTTCTTTACTAAACCTTTTCCGGTTATTAATAAAGATATCTGGATTCAATGGCAGGTATTTCATAGCAATAAGTTGTGGGTTGCAATATAATAAAGGTAATGCATGTGGTGCTGGAGAATTGACAATGGAACACAGTTTCAGTTTTCGCCTTACAGGAGGTAGCATTTGACCAAAAATGTTAAAAATAAAAAAAAGATTACGTCAGGGTAACTTAATACGAAGCGAATCGTATATTTACTACGAAATAATTCGTTTAACCAGACAAACACATCTTATGAAACCAATCAATCTTAAATGGTATGCGCTGGCCGCGGCCCTTGTTGCCATTATCACTTCCACTGCCTGGAAATCTGCAGGCTCTGTTCAACCCGTAAAACCATTTACGATGAGGCATGTTGAGGATACTACAGCGCCCAGAAAAAAAATAATGGAAAAAAAGGAAAGGGACTAAAAAATCAGCGAAGTGGACCAGGCTATGAAAGAACTGGATAAAGCAATGGTTGATATGGATAAAAATATAAAAATAGATTTCAGTAAAATGGATAAGGAAATTAAACTGGCCATGGATGAGATCAAAAAAATTGACTTTGAAAAAATAGGCCGGGAGGTAGAAGCTTCACTGAAAGAAGTTAACTGGGAAAAAACCAGGGCCGAAGTTGATAAAGCGTTAATTGAGGCGGAAGTAAAGATTAAGGAAGTAGATATGAAAAAAATAAGGAAAGAACTTGAGGCAGTAAAAGAAAGTATCAATATAGATAAGATCAAATCACATATTGATATAGAAAAAATACAAAAAAGTGTGCATGAAGGATTGGCGAAAGCAAGAACTGGTATTGAAAGTGCCAAAAAAGAATTGGGTCTGCTAAAAGAATTTACCGAGGCGCTGGAAAAAGATGGACTGATCAGTAAAAAGAAAGGATATAAAATAAACATCAAAAATAATGAGATGTACATCAATGGTGCCAAACAGTCACAGGAAGTAAATGAGAAATATAGAAAATATTTTAAGGATGGAAACTATACCCTGAGCAGTGACGGCGATGAAATTTCAACCCTGTGAGAAAGTAATAGGTTGGTAGTAATAAGTACCAATTTATTGAAACCGAACAGTTGGACACTTAATAGACTTGCCTCCACTGGATGTAAATAATCCGCTTTTTACGATTGATAATTCATATGCCCCTCGGGTACCATTGAGTTTACCAAGCGAGGAAATGGTAGCATCATAGTTTACCGTAATGCGCAGATCATTGGTTTCAAATCCGATCATAGGTATTAAGGCATCTTTATTACGATAATATAATCCTATAATCAGTTGCTGTAATCCATCGCCGCTCAGATCCCGGTTGGCATTAAAGCCGGCTACCGTTTCCCAGGCATTACCCATTTTGCTTACATAGATATTTGGGTTCAGGATCCATAGATTCTGAATTTTAATATTACTATTTGCGAAAGCAGTATAACGCCGGGATATTCGATTATCAGAAACCGTTGGATCAAAAAAACTTTCTCTTGGCCTGTTGATATGCATGATGCTTACACCCGCATTAAAATATACATTCTCAGAAGCAAAATAAGCATAGTTCAATCCCATCTGCAGGTCAAGATATGAGGACTGGCTATATTGAAAAGGCTCATTGGGTGGAATGGTGAAATCAAAAAATTTACCGTTCCACTGGTTATCAAAAGTGAGCTTGGAAATATCTATGCGTTTACTGGTGAACCCCAATCCAAAACCGCCACTCAACAAACTGTTATACCCTAACATCTGGTGATACGCAACAGAAGCAAAACCACTGGTAGTAGAGAGGCTGCCACTACCCGCTACATCTTTATACAAAGCACCTCCTACGCCTAACCATCCATTTTCGAAACGATTATTAAAAAGTTTTACGTCTCCCCAGGCACTCATGGTTTTATAGGGATTACCTACATTGGCCCATTGATTGCGGTAATTGCCACCCACCCTGTAATCATAATCAGGATTGAATCCTGTATTAGCCGGATTAATAAGTAAGGGACTATTGAAATATTGCGAAAAATGCAGATCCTGTGCATAGGTATACCGGGCCACAAAAGCAACCATCAACATTCCGATTATTTTTAAGGTATACCGCATAGTTAAATTATCGTAATAAAGTAATATCCCCTTTTTTCGTCACACGCTCTTTACTGCTGAATTCAGCCAGTAATGTATAATGGTAAACATCCTGTGGTTGTAAAATACCTTTATACGTTCCATCCCATCCCTCATTTGGATCGCTACCGATATAAACAAGTGTACCCCATCGGTTATAAATACTCCAGGTCATTTTCGAAATACCATATCCTCTCACATAAATCTTATCGTTACGGCCATCGCCATTCGGTGAAAATGCATTGGGTACATCAAGACCATTAATAATGGTTATGGCAATCGCCTGGCAACTTGTGTCACTGCATCCAAAATTATTATAGCCCACCAGACATGCATTATACGTTCCTGATGCATTGTACAAATGTCGTACCACTGTGTCTGCCTGTATGGTAAATAAAGTATCCCCATCACCATACAACCATTTATACCTTGTAGCGCCAAGGGAAGTATTGAGAAAGCTAACGGGCGTATTAGATTCAGTGGGGTTAGGAGAATAAGTAAAGGAGGAACGTGGGTTTGGGCTTACCATAATGGTGAAGTAAGCAGACGTATCTGTTTTATTACAGCTTGCTGTATCCGTTGCTATCAGCCTCACCTGATAATTGCCTGTATTACTATAAAGATGTGTGGGTTCAGTAACGGTTGATGTGGTACCATCACCAAACTCCCATAAAAATTGTATGCCGCCTAATGAAGTATTTTTAAACACAGCGGTATATGGTACACATCCAAAAGAAGCAGTCTGAAACTGGGCTTTTACCACCGGTGATATTCGTATCTGTTTTACAAGACTATCTGGTTCATTACAGTAGTTGGTATCAATCAATACAAGTTTCACATCATAGGTGCCTCCTGCAGCGAAGGTATGCGTAACAGGGCCAGTGCCTGCCGGCTGGGAACTACCATCACCAAAGTCCCAACGGAAACTTGTGGGCGTAAATGGTTTGATCGCAACGCTTGTATTAGTAAACTGGTATGAAAGAGATGCACAGGGCGGCAATTTGGTTGTTGTAAAGCCCAGAGCAGCCTCATCATTTCTTACACGCATAATTACATTCGCAGTATCGGAAATATTACAGGTGCTTGAATCCACAGATACCAGTTGTACCCGGTACAGACCGATGGTATTAAAAGTATGTGAGATGGATGGAATGGTCGTAGTAACGGTAGGGCTTCCGTCATTAAAATCCCAAATATATTTTTTACCCTGCGCAAGTGTATCTGTGAAATCAACCGCAAGTGGTACACAGCCCGAAGTATCGCGGGCCACACCATTAATGCTGGCCTGCAATCCTGCTCCAACACCTGCCAGGTTAAAAGCAATTTTTACAGCCGCGAGGTTACAACCTTTGGAACCATTCTGCTGCGACCATACACCTGGTGTGGTTGGAAAAGGGGTAATGGGTTTTGTACTGCAATTTGCACAAATAGCCTGATAAATAACACCGTTTTTATCAAAGCGGCTGGTACCACCATCCACATGTTCTCCAAAGCCACCATTCTGTCCAAAGTAGCTGCCGTATAATTGTGACTTTGCATTTTTTTCCAACACAAAAAAATAAAAGTCGCTGTTATCTGATGTTTTCTGGTAAGCATCGGAAGTAATTGATAGACCGTTTGTTCCATTATTAGGATAACCTTCTTTAATATCAACATCTCCCCCCCACCCTGACACATACACATTCTCACACCTGTCTACCAGGAAAGCAGTAAGCGAAAGATTGGGATTGGCCCCGCCGGAACCAAAGGCGGTTGAATATACATAATCCGAAAGATCGGGTTTTAACTTTACTATGAATTGTTTGCCACCTGCCTGGGTAAAATTAGCATTCATTACGGGCCAGCTTCCAGTGGTGGTACCTGCTATATAGGGAAAGCCGAACTTATCAAACTGTATACCATAGATAACATCAATACCCGGTGTTCCAAAATAGCTGCTTCTTACCAGAGACCCGTTATTTGTAAATTCAGTAACAAACCCATCACTAAGCCCACCCTGGTAGGAAGAATATTTTACCCCGGTCTTATCGCCCGGAAAATTATCACTGGCTGTGGCGCCGGCCACAAAGAGATTATTGTTGGAGGGATTAAGGGCCAATACATAAGCTGCATCATCATCCTTCCCACCAAAAATTACGCTGAATAATACAGAGGACAGATCAGGGGTAAACTTCATCACTACCGCATCCTGCGTCCTTCCCGATGCATTAACCCCTGCTAAAGTTTTCTGATTTGATATAACTGTTACCGGAAAGTCAGTTGATTGCGTACACGAAGCCATGTAAATATTACCTGCGCCATCCAGTATTATTTCGCTACGAGCATCATCGCCATAATTTCTATTAATAGATATAGCACCGGGTGTGGGATATTTAGATCGGATATTTACGCCGTCGTCTCCCTTACCGCCTATTTTCATAGAACCTATCAAAGCAGAACCCGATGCATTCAATTTAGTTAATACCATATCCCATGTGCCGCCAAGCGGCCCATATTGTTGCAATATTCCTTTGGTAGGATAATCACTCGAAGTAGTTCTGCCGGCAATAATTAAATTACCGGCACCATCTACAATTAGGCTATGGGGTTGTTCATTTCCTTTGGTACCGCCGATATAGGTAGCATATATCCGGTTTGCGCCAGTAGGATCAAATTTTATAATTGCGATATCAAAAGGGCCTGTTTCACCTGTATTACCACCTCCCTGAAAATTTTGCTGAAAAGCACCATTATTTGTGGGGAAGCCTGTCCCAAACACGATTCCTCCTCCATAAAAATTTCCTTTGCCATCATAGGTAGCTGTATAACCCCAATTGTCGACCGTGCTGCCCGTAAATGTTGAAAAAACAACGGAGGGATCTATCACCAGTGTGGATGCTTTAGAATAATTACCCGCCAATTTAAACCGAACAATATTTCCTTTCACATCAAAACTGCAGGGTATCTCCGTACGGTTATTTTCTGAAAGCTGGTATGTATAAGGTGCCATTTCAGTTACTTCATCTACCGAAGTTTTTATATGCAGCGCACCATCATGAACTTTAAGACTTTCTGCGCCATCAAAATACATAGCGATATTATTTACATCCCCACCCGGGTTTACAATAAAATCATATTTTAAAACACCATTGGCGGTGTAATACCGCACATCAATATTTGGATACACATTTTTATATGTAATGGCCTGAAAGGTTCTGCAATTGCTTGACCACTTTGAAGAATCATTACCAATAAAATAATTGGAATAGGAAGCCAAAGGTTTATCGGGAATGATTAAAGGATTTTTATTCGCATTAAGAAAACGCATTTCATATACATGCGAACGCAAGCTGTTGCCCGAAGCTGAGGGCGTACCCTTATCGGAGGGCTTTTCAATATTTTCGTTGGAATTGATTTGCCTTGCCGTTTCCTGGGGTGGATGGATCAAATCTGACATGCGCCCCAGATCGTCTTTATTAAATAACATTACCCGGTAGCCGGTGGATTGCAACGCAAATGAACCAATGGTCATGTCGCCCTTAAACCTGATCTCTTTATCCCACTGACCCTTGTTCTCTATAAACTGGATATAATTCTGTGTAAACGCATTCGCGCTGAGAAGAACAAAAAATAATATTCTTCCTATCGTTTTCAATAAGGCCAATTTACTTTTTTTAAAAGTTACGATTTATATACGTGTAATCAATCCGCAAGGTTCGATTATGATATCTTACTCCACCCATTTTTACTTTTCTGTGATTGTAGAAAGATTTTTAAAGGTAAATTCTTAGACAGAGTTAGTTCTGTATCTTCAGCTACCAGCTTTTCAGCTTCGTATCTGGCCAATTCTAACAATACTTTATCATTCACTATACTGGCTATCTTAAAATTTAATGCCCCGCTTTGCCGTGTTCCTTCAATATCGCCCGGACCCCTTATCTCGAGATCCTTTTCTGCTATTTTAAACCCGTCATTGGTGGCGCACATTATCTTGATACGTTCTCTCGCTTCTTTGCTGGCTGAAAGCCCCGTTAATAATATGCAAAAACTTTTTTCACTTCCTCTTCCTACCCTTCCGCGAAGCTGGTGCAACTGTGAAAGACCAAATTTTTCGGCACTTTCAATCACCATTACAGATGCATTAGGCACATTAACGCCAACCTCTATAACGGTGGTGCTTACCATAATATGTGTATCCCCATTTACAAATCGCGCCATATTGGTTTCTTTCTGTGCAGAAGGTTGCCTTCCGTGTACCATGCTGATACGAAATTTTGGTTCAGGAAAAAAACTTTTTACCTGTTCGTATCCCTGCATAAGATCCTCATAACTCATTTTCTCACTCTCTTCAATAAGCGGATAAATAAAATACACCTGCCTGCCTTTATCAATTTCTGTTCTTACAAAATCCATTACGTTGGCACGGGCAGTTTCGTAACGGTGAACGGTGGTAATGGGTTGCCTTCCCGGTGGCAACTCATCCATTACACTGTAATCAAGATCACCATAGGCTGTCATGGCAAGTGTTCTTGGAATGGGAGTAGCCGTCATAACCAGCACATGCGGAGGTACTGCGGCTTTTTCCCATAACCGGGCTCTTTGCGCTACACCAAAACGGTGCTGCTCATCTACCACTACAAACCCCAGGTTCTTAAACTGCACTATATCTTCTATTACTGCATGGGTACCCACTACACAATGAATAGTATCATCCAGTAAACCCTGTAATATTTTTTTTCGTTTTGCGGTTTTGGTGCTGCCGGTTAACAGGGCTACTTCTACAGGCATTTCTTTCAGCATTTCGGTAATGCTGTTATAATGTTGCTGCGCCAGTATTTCTGTTGGTGCCATAATACAACTCTGGTAACCATTATCAGCTGCAAGCAACATACTAAGCAGTGCCACAATGGTTTTGCCGCTGCCTACATCTCCCTGTAATAAACGGTTCATCTGGTGTCCACGGCCCGTATCACTCCTGTTCTCTTTCACAACCCTTTTGTGTGCGCCGGTTAATTCAAAAGGATGGTATTGAGAATAGAACGTATTAAAGTAATCGCCTTCTTTCTCTATCACCACGCCCCTGCT
>JBBRHM010000107.1:0-13030 GCA_038222655.1 Chitinophagales bacterium
AACGCTTTTATTTATGACAGGTTTATTTCGGGAACTGATAAGCACTAATGCAGAAAATAGCAACAAGGCAACTATGCCTAAAGAACCCACACTTTGTAAAAATCTATTTTTTTTCATGAGAGCAGTTTTAAATGATAATACAATACCTACGCATTCTGACGGGGCATCATTTTAAAACTTACAGGTGTAATTTATTTTAACATTTCTTTCCGTTACATAATCCCTTCAAGGCTCCCTCCTTTTACAAATATCCGATCGATCTTTTTTTCAACAGCAGGGTCTTTTTCTAATGGTGGTGCGTGATGCGGCTTGATCCTTGCATCAATCACTAATGGCCCACGGCATCCCCAATGTTTATTTTCTGTAAATGACCCTATGCCATATATATCATGTGAAGGATTACACCGGGTATACGTAACCCATACATAATTCTGTAAACTTTTTGCCGTAAAACCGGCATCATCACAAACGATGATAAAGACCACAGATTGCAGTTGCTGGCTGAAGGTTTCCAGTTGCCGGTTTAATATCTCCATTTCTGTTTGGGCCTGCGCGTAAGAAATGAACCCTTTTGTGTGCAGGCAAACCACACCTGGCATAACGAGTTGCGCATTATCAAATGCCTGTAATTCTTTTAACGCCTGTGGAACTTCGGTGCATAATTTTCTTTTTATATCACCGTAAGCAGCAAAAACAACTTTGCTACCGCTGTTAAGTCCGGTTCCCGAATAATCAAGGGTATCAATGGTTGTATGTGTATAGAAATGAACATCCCTGGTAAGGTCTATCCGCTCAAGCATATACTCCATAAACTGTTGCACGTTATGAGTGGAGAGTTGTGTATGCTCAGTGGCAGTAATAAATAAAAATTTAGCGAGGCTTAACTGGCCCGTCCCCAAAATATGATTGGCAATCGTTAATAACTCAGCCGGTTGTTTAGCAGGTGAATACGGAGTATAGCGTTCGCTGCCGATAGCCAATAATAAAGGATGCACACCGGCGGCATCTACTGCATGTACCTCTTTCAGTCCCGGTATTTCTTTTGGTATGGCTGATCCCGTAATTTCGTGAATCAATTCTCCAAAACTGGTATCCTCCTGCGGTGGCCTTCCAACAACGGTAAAAGGCCATATCGCATTTTTTTTGGCATACACTTTATGAACACGCATTAGCGGAAAAGAATGCTGCAGACTGTAATAACCAAGGTGATCCCCAAAAGGACCTTCCGGTTTATTGTCGCCCGGAAATACTTCTCCGGTTATAACAAAGTCGGCATCCGTACTAATACAAAATCCATCACGGTATGCATAACGAAACCTTCTGCCACCCAATACACCTGCAAAAGTCATTTCACTGATCCCCTCGGGCAAAGGCATAACGGCTGCTACACTATGTGAGGGCGGCCCTCCCACAAAACAGCTCACCTTCAGTGGTAACCCTTTTGCATTTGCTTTGGTTTGATGAACGCCTATTCCGCGATGCAGCTGGTAATGAAGACCTATCTCTTTATTTAAAATATATTGATTACCGCTTAACTGAATACGGTACATACCCAGATTAGATTTCATGATGCCGGGTTGATCGATATCTTCGGTATACACCTGTGGTAAGGTAACAAAAGCGCCGCCATCCTTGGGCCAGTGTTGTATCAGCGGCAGATCTGAAATACTGATCTCTTCATACAAAACGGGTTTTGACAGGGGATTCTGCAGCGGCAAAGCCTTAATAGCGGCAAGCCCTGCGCTGATATTTTTTACAGGATGCCTGAGTGCGCTTAAGGGATCATCTTTCAAGGCGATGAGCTGCTGAACAGTTTCTAAAGTATCGCGGAAAATAAATTTACTTCTTTCAATGGTTCCAAAAATATTTGAAGCTGCCCTGAACTTTGAGCCTTTTACCTTTTCAAACAAAATAGCGGGTCCTTTGGCTTCATGAATACGCAAATGAATGGCCGCCATTTCGAGAAAGGGATCTACCTCTTCTTTGATCCTTACCAGCTGATGGTTTTTTTCCAGATCCAGTAAACATTCTTCTAACGATGCATAGTTCATGCTATAGTAACAGATTGGATGATCAAAAGTTGTAAAATAAAGTTCATCTAAGCTACAGCATCAACACCAAATTAAGCACACAGGTTGCTAACCTATTGACTTAATCATTTCTATTGCCCAACTTGTTACTTATTCCTCACCCAAAAACCAAGACTATTCATTTTATGTAAGGGCTATAAACAACAAACCAAACAGTTGTATTTTTGCAGCATGACTAAACTCAGTGTTAACATAAATAAATTCGCCACCCTGCGCAACAGCCGGGGAGGCAATAATCCGGATGTGGTGCAATCAGCCATAGATGCACAACGCTTTGGTGCTGATGGTGTAACCGTGCATCCCAGGCCCGACGAGAGGCATATCCGTTATGATGATGTGAAAGAGATACGAAAAACCATTACCACCGAATTTAATATAGAAGGTAATCCCACAGAAAAAAAATTTGTTGACCTCGTGTTGGAAACCAAACCTCACCAGGTTACGCTGGTACCGGATGCTTTAGGTCAATTAACTAGTGATCATGGATGGGATACCGTTGCACACAAAAAATATCTGATGGATATTATCGCTGTTTTCAAAAAAGCCGGCATCCGTGTATCCATTTTTGTTGATCCGGATATAACTATGATCAATGGCGCCGTAGAAACGGGAACCGACCGCATAGAATTGTATACCGAAGGGTACGCTACCCATTTTTCTACCGGCAATAAAGAAGACGCCGTGGCTCCCTATGTAATTGCCGCGCAAAGAGCCAGAGAACTGGGACTGGGATTAAATGCGGGTCATGATCTCGATCTGCATAACCTTAAATATTTTAAACACCATATCCCTTTTCTTGATGAAGTAAGTATTGGTCATGCATTGGTTTGCGATGCTATCTATCTCGGGTATGAGAATGCAGTACAGATGTACAAGCGGCAATTGCTGTAGCAAATCAAAGGGTTAAAGCCCAATATACATAACTGATATCCTTGTGTCCCAGCCTGAAGGTTGGGGTTATTTTTTGTATCATGGTTTAGCCCTGACTGACCTCAAAACCGTATATTACCTACTTAAAATCCCACCATGAGAAATTGTTTGTTATTGGCAAGCTGTTTATTGGTAAATATTATTTTGTCGCAACCTGTAAAATCATTACCACCCTTACCTTCCAAAGAACAATTACAATGGCATGAGAAAGAGTTTTACCTCTTCATACATTTTGGTCCCAATACATTTACTAATAAAGAATGGGGTGAGGGAAATGAGGACCCTTCTGTTTTCAATCCTACCAAACTAGACTGTGAACAATGGGCACGCATTGCCAAACAGGCGGGGGCCAAAGGAATTATACTTACTGCCAAACACCATGATGGGTTTTGTTTATGGCCCAGTAAATTCAGTACACATACAGTTAGGGAAAGTAAATGGCTGGACGGAAAAGGCGATGTGGTAAAATCACTTTCAGCCGCATGCAAAAAGACAGGTATTGAAATGGGTGTATACATTTCACCGTGGGACAGGAACCATCCTGCTTATGGCACACCTGCCTACAATGATATTTATATCTCTACCATGAAGGAATTGCTTACCCAATATGGAAAATTTTTTGAACTGTGGTGGGACGGCGCGAACGGTGAGGGACCCAGCGGCAAAAAACAACCCTATGATTTTCACCGTTTCCAGGATTCGGCATTGAGCTGGCAGCCACAGCTGGTAATTTTTAGTGATATTGGCCCGCATATTCGCTGGTGTGGCAACGAGAAAGGGTTGATTGGAAATACGAACTGGAATTTACTCGACACAGCAGGCTTTAAAAGGGGCCTGGGCGCCCCTCCTTCCATTGCCTTAAACCAGGGAAATGAAAATGGAAAAAACTGGATACCTGCTGAAGCAGATGTATCGATACGGCCAGGATGGTTCTACCATGCAGAAGAAGACGGCAAAGTAAAATCATCCAATACTTTATTCAACCTATACCTGCATTCTGTAGGCAATGGCGGTAATCTGCTACTTAATGTTCCGCCCGATAGAAGAGGAAGAATTCATCCTGCAGATTCTGCAGCATTAATGGGCTTTCGTAAATTAAGAGAATCAGCATTTGCTAATGATATGCTGGTAAACGCTAACATCGCTTCCAGCAACAATCAGAATAAAGCATTATTATACCTTACAGATCATAACAACGATAGTTACTGGTCATCTTCACAAAAAGAGAATACACAACTCCTTATTTTTCTTCCGCAAAAAAAATCTGTGAACGCAATCGTCATCGAAGAAATGATCAAATTTGGTCAGCGTGTACAATCTTTTATTATTCAGGTACATGACGGCACAACTTACCGCACAGTTTTTAACGGTACTACTATTGGCAGAAAAAAAATTGCCGTTTTTAACCCTACGGAAACTGATAAGATACGCATCATCATTACCCATGCCAAAGCTCCGCCGGTTCTGCGCGCTATCTCAGCTTATCATTTCAGCCTATAAACAATGAATGTCATTCTGTGTGCGGAACGCTTGAAAAAATCAGGTATCTTGCAAGCAGTATACATTTTACTATGCCAACACTCACTCCACTCGTAGGTATCATAATGGGAAGCGACAGTGACCTGCCCGTTATGCAGGCTGCCGCTGATGTACTCAAACAATTCAACATTTCTTTTGAATTGACCGTTGTTTCCGCGCACCGCACACCCTTACGCATGATGGATTATGCCACTACAGCCAAAGAACGCGGTCTGCATGTAATCATTGCCGGAGCCGGGGGCGCGGCACACTTACCGGGAATGGTGGCTGCACTTACAACTTTGCCGGTAATTGGGGTTCCTATTAAATCATCCAATTCCATCGATGGATGGGATTCGGTTCTCTCTATATTACAAATGCCCAATGGTGTACCCGTTGCCACTGTTGCTTTGAATGCCGCAAAAAATGCAGGGATACTGGCCGCTCAGATAATCGGTACAAATGATGCAAAAGTAGCTGCTTCTATTGCACACTATAAACAGGAGTTGGGACATGAAGTAAATGGCAAAGTAGCCGCCTTAAAACACGACTGGCCAAACGGGTTTGATGAATAAATTCCCCTTTTATAGATTCTCCTTCCCTTTATAACAGGGCTAAAATTTAGTGGCATTGTTTTTTTACGATTTAATTAATCGTAAAAACCCATTATGCTAGCAGAACTTACCATTCCTACCCAGCACACAGGTGCCAAATCGGATACTTGGTTTTCTATTATTGCCGATACAGAAAGTGGCGCCGTTAAACTTTTCAAAATGGCAATTGAACGTCTTTTTGATCTGAATAACTGGAGCCGTTTATGTGGTATCTCACCCGCTTCCTTTCGCTTAACGGATGAAAATGGAGTGGAAGTTGATCGCACAATTCAACACGGTGATCATTTCAGGATAGATATTACGGGGCCCGGAACGGTTACAGGTAATGGGTATGATTGGGTGAAAATTGAAAAAATAGAAAAGTATATTAATCCCTGTGCAGAATGGGAATCAGTAGCCATTACCGTAAGACCTGTACCCAACCCATTGGGTGATGATGCGTATACTGCGCATTTTTTTTCAGAAGAAGCTACCAGTACTTTTTTAGTGCAGAGAGAAAAGAAAAGGGTAACCGCAGAAGTGCATGGACGAAATGAGCAACCCAATACTGATACAGGTAATTCACTTGATAACCTTCGCAATAAAGTGGTTGGCAAATTATCCTTAACAGGTTTCTCAGCTATTCAATGGAAAGAATTGGTAAAGGGAATTCTGAGTTAATTATGGGCATCTGCAAGCCATGAAATAACAAATCATATTGTAATGATACCAAAACCTGCCTCCAATCCTCTTGAGGCCTTATGAATTATTTGTAGCCAGTTCTTACCTTCTTTTGCATAATACAGAGAAAAGTTATCAACTCTTTCCTGCAAACTGTTACCCGGATAAAGATCTTCTTTGAGTTTGCTTATTTGTTTTTGCTGCGTATCAAATTTCAAACGTTCGGCCCGCAGTAATTTTTTTTCAAGTATCTCTAATTTTTTTATGGCTCTTGTTTCCAGTGCTGCCACATGTTCCTCTAGGGAAGGATCAACCCGATGGGATATTTTTTTAAGATTCGCGTACAACTCATGCGCCTGCTGTATTTCAGCGGTAAGCGTTAACTGGTGTTTACTTTTCCTTGTAACCAAAGTATTCAGCAAAAACAGGGCATCTGTAAAAAGATCTTCCGTGGTAAATGCCAGTTTTTCCCATTTAACAGCCTGCTCCTTTTTTATTAACAGGAAGGAGTTTCGCAACAATAAAACAGGGTAAGGAATATTCACTGCCTGAAAAACATTTTTCAATTCTAACCAATAGGCAAGCTCTCCCCCACCTCCTATAAATGCAATATTCGGTAACACAGTTTCCTGGAAAGCTCCGCGCAAAATTACGTTAGCACTGAAACGTTCGGGGTATTGCGTTAATTCCTTTATTATTTCTTCTTTAGAAAAAACTAATCCTAATGCCCGCACTTCATATCGGCTACCTTCTAATTCAATCCTTTCTCTTTTATCATCCAGTAAATAAAATAAGTTGATATCTCTGCCGCCGGCCTGCACTTTATAATTCTCTCCCAGTATACGGATGGTTTCAGCCACTATGCGGTGAGAAAATCCTTCCGTTAATTCTTTTTCAATTACAGGGCTAAAAGCCGTTTTTAATTTTGCATTATCGGGTATCATTACAATTAATCCATACTCACCAAATAAAGCGTTCACCAATTCGAGCGTTGCCTGTTGTATGGACTTTCCTTCGGTATAAGATTGTTTGAAAAGGTTTGTTAGTTCATTCCCAAAAGGCAATACACCTGCCTGGCCATATATTTCGTGGATAAGTTTAATCAATGCCTTATCTACTTTCATTCTCCCTACCGCCCCGGTTTGTTTGGTTTGCCAAACCAATTTTTTTCCACCAATGTTTATATAACCTAATTCATCAAGGTCAGCATCTTCGCTACCCATATAGTACACGGGTATACATTTCTGTCCGGGTAATTGGGAATTGAGTTCCTCTGCCAGTTTAATGGTGTGGATGATTTTATAAATAAAATATAAAGGGCCGGTAAAAATATTGGGTTGGTGTGCAGTGGTTACTGTGAACGTATTTTCATGGGCTAATAATTCAATATGCTGTTTTACCTTTTCAGTTACACTGATATCGGCATATTGTTCTTTCAAAACCTTTATCAGTAAGGGTCTGGGGGAATGGAAACGCTTCCTGGCTGTAATCGCGTTTTTTATGCCGTTAATATCAGGCGTATGTTCATAAAAAGGCTGCAACAGCGGACACTGCGACAGGTAATCTGTAACGATCTTCGAAAAAAAACCTGTGCGCTGGTAAGGTAAATAGTTTGCTGGTTGATCCATAATAAAGAATAAAAATACAACTTAGCGCTTATTGGTAACTCCACTAATCTATTTTAAGACAAATGTGACTTAGATGTCTATGTTTTACTCAGTTAAATCTACCCGGATCAAACGCTGAAATATCCATGCTGAGCAATTGTTCGTTCAATATTTCACTCACCAGTTTGCCCGTACCCGCACCCAGGCTTAGTCCCACCATTGCATGTCCGGTAGCCATAATTACATTTTTCCATTGTTTGGTACGGCCAATATAGGGTAGTCCATCGGCGGAGCAGGGGCGATACCCATACCATACTTTGTCTATGGCAGGAAGAGGAATTGTAAACTCAGGAAAAAAATTCTCAACAGCTTTTAATATACCCGCTACCCTGCTGATTCTTGGTGGCGTTTGGGTAGATGTGATTTCCATGGTACCTCCAAAACGGATTTTATTGCCATCCATGGGTGTTAAGGCCACGCGGCCTTCTATTAATACAGCAGGATGATGTAATGTGTAGGGTGAATCTTCAAGAGTTACCGAATAGCCTCTACCGGACACCAATGGTATTTTTACTTTCATTAATGCCGCCAGTTCCCTGCTCCATGAGCCGGAAGCGATAATAACCGCATCTGTATCGTATATATTTTTCTCTGTAATTACTTTTGAAATAATACCGTTCTTATTTTCAAACCCGGTTACTTCTTCATTGCTAAGGATGGAAACACCTTTCTGTTTCAGATCTGCAATCAGCTGCTGCATCAGTTTATTGGGATAAAGATGTGCATCGCATTTAAAATAAACGGCGCCTAAGGCATTGATCTTTGTCTGTGGTTCCAATTGTTGCAAAGCAGGATAATCGAGTAATTCAGTATCTGTCAATCCCAGTTGATGCGCTTTTTGCCATGCATGTTTTGCATGCTCGGCACTGGCACTGGTTTGAAATATTTCAAGCAACCCTTTTGTTTGATAAGCGAAATTAAACTGTGGTAACTCCGTCCAGGTTTCATACATTTTTTTGCTTAAGATGGCTATATCCCGCAGGGGTATCGCCGATCTTTCCACGTGTTCGGGCGTGGCAGCTTTCATAAACTGTAAACCCCATTCAACCAGGCTGCGGCTGAATCTGGGCTGTACATAAAAAGGACTTTGCGAATTCAACATCCATTTCAGTCCCTGCTTTACAATGCCAGGGGTAGCCAGTGGTACAAAATGACTGGGGCAAACATAGCCTGCATTGCCGTAAGAGCAGTTATCAGTCAAATCCGTTTTATCAATCACCGTTACTTCATGACCGCTTTCCTGTAAATAATACGCGCTGCTTAAGCCGATAATACCACCCCCGATAATAGTTACTTTCATTTGATGCCATTATAATGAATGATAAATATAGACACTCATGAACATTGGAGTTGGAATATATAATTATGAAACAATAAAAACTCCGCTATTCGAAATATACATTGTTTAAAAAAAATGTTTGTTGTAAACTTTGCTGCGGCATTTAACCATTTTGGAGGGTTCAAATGAATTATTCAGCACTATTTCAAATAACCTGAAACCCATACGCATACGGATCATCCATCGGGTCAATAGAAATGGTATTATATCCATAAATCTTTGCCCAGCCCTCAATACTTGGGATGATGGCAGGCTTGTTTCCTACCGTGGTTATTTTTTCAACCCGACCTGTAAATGTTGAGCCGATAATGCTCTCATGAATAAACAAATCGCCTTCTTTCAGTTTTCCTTTCGCATGCCATTGCGCCATACGGGCAGAGGTACCCGTGCCACAGGGAGAACGATCAATAGCTTTATCGCCGTAAAAAACAGCATTGCGCGCGGTAGACAAATTATTTAATACAGCCCCTGCCCATAAAATATGTGAACAGCCATGTATGGTTGGATCATCGGGATGCACAAAAGAATATTTCTGATTGATCTGCTGACGCAATTCGCGTGACCAGGCAATCAATTTATCGGCACTATAATTTTCCAGGCCCCCAAAATTTTTCTGAACATCTATGATCGCATAAAAATTTCCACCATAGGCAACATCTATTACCAGTTCTCCAAGTGTGGAACAATCGACTGTCAATGCTTCTGCCGCTAAATAAGCGGGCACATTGGTAAGTTTAACACTGGTTACTTTATTGCCCGCCTGCTGGTAAACAATATGTACCAACCCCGCCGGCGCTTCCATACGAACGATACCGGGAGATTTTGGTTTAATTAATCCTTCTTCAATGGCAATAGTGATGGTACCGATGGTTCCATGACCGCACATGGGCAGGCAACCACTGGTTTCTATGAACAATACGGCAACATCGTTGTTGGCATCTTGCGGAGGGTAAAGAATGCTGCCACTCATCATATCATGGCCGCGGGGTTCGAACATCAGGCCCTTACGTATCCAATCATATTCCTTCAAAAAATGCTGCCGTTTTTCACTCATATTATTTCCTTCCAGTGCCGGACCACCCATAGCCACTACCCTTACGGGATTACCGCAGGTATGGGCATCAATACAAAAAAAAAGGGAGCCTCGTAAATTTCCCGTAACCGGTGGTGTATATTGTATGGGCGCAGTTTTCATACTGGTTGGAAACTTATTTTAAAATTAGAGATGGTTTACGTTTGTTCTGCTTATTTTCAATATAGGATTGCCAATGGAAACTTACGGAAAAATATTATTGATTGCTATGCCCGCCTTCCTCGGACTGGTATTATTTGAAAAATGGTGGGGATGGCGCAAAGGCAATGATACGGTAAGGCATATGGACATGCTATCCAGTTTAAGTTCCGGTATTACCAATTCAACCAAAGATGTGTTGGGACTGAGTCTTGCCATTATCAGTTATCAATGGATGGTAAATCACTTCGCCATAGTACATATTTCTGCTTCTGTATGGGTATATATTATCGCTTTTTTTGCATTGGATCTTACAGGCTACCTCACTCACCGTATCGATCATGAAATTAATTTTTTCTGGAACAGTCATATCATCCATCACAGCAGCGAAGACTTTAACCTGGCCTGTGCGTTACGCCAAAGCATTTCAGTTTTTTTCCGCATGTTCACCATTTTTTTATTACCCGCAGCCTTACTGGGGGTGCCATCAACGGTAATTGCAGTGGTGGCCCCGCTTCACTTATTTGCGCAGTTCTGGTATCATACACAGCATATTCATAAGATGGGATTTTTGGAGAAGATCATTGTAACGCCCTCCCACCACAGGGTTCACCATGCGATCAACAAAGAATACATGGATAAGAATTATGGACAGATATTTATTTTCTGGGATAAATGGTTCGGCACTTTCCAGGAAGAACTGGGAGAGGTAAAACCTGTATACGGCATTACAAGACCCGTACAGACATGGAACCCTATTAAAATAAACTTTATGCATCTGTGGCTGCTTATAAAAGATGCCTGGAACACGAAAAACAGGAAAGACAAATTCCGTATCTGGATAATGCCCACAGGCTGGAGACCCGCCGACGTTGCAGAGAAATATCCTGTTTATAAAATTGAAGATGTATATGCGCTTGAAAAATATGATACCCATGGAAACAATCCATTAGTAGCCTGGATCTGGATTCAGATGTTGATCTTGCTTTTGATACTCAGTTATTTTTTCGGACATATTGCACCGATCGGCAGCCCGGGTATTTTTATCTATGGAGGTTTTATCTTTTTATTCGTGTATGCTCTTACAGAACTGATGGATCACAATCCACATGCCTGGAAATGGGAAATAATGAAAAGTCTGTATGGTATGGGTATCATCTACTCACTGGGTGACTGGTTTGGGATGAATAAATATTCCGTCGCCTCTAACTATATATTCCTCATTTATTTTATAACCTCGACTGTTGCTGCTTTTTTGCTGAGAGAAAAAGGAGTTGAAAGAGGGAAAGAGGTAATGGTATAGTTGCCTGAAATTTCCTTTTTATCGCTTTCAATTCTTAGCCCCATTATCCTATCTTTTAGCCCACTCATTGTTTAATAGGCGCCATATACCTGTTGGGTTGCCGTCCTTCAATTCATTTGGGAGAAGTGCGTCAGGGCAATTCTGGTAACAAACCGGTCGCACCCATCTTTTTACGGCATTAATACCTACTGCGGTAAAACGGCTGTCAGTAGAAGCGGGAAAAGGACCGCCGTGCACCATACTGGCACAAACTTCCACACCCGTTGGCACACCGTTAAAAACAATTCGGCCGGCAATGGATGGAGCCATATCAAGTAAGGAAATATGATCAGCAAAATCCTTATCCGTTCCCATCAGCGTAGTGGTAAGCTGACCCGCCAGGGATTTCCAGACAGCTTTAAGTTCCTCCATATCCTTACACTTTACCAGCAAGGAATAAGGACCAAATACTTCTTCATGCAGTAAAGGATTCTGTAAAAATATTTTACCATCCACTTTCGCAACAGTAGGTAAAGCTTCTATTGAAATAGCTGTTGCTGCCTGCGCTACAACAGATATACCTTTTACATGTAATGCTGCCTCCCTTTTTTCAACATAGGCTTTATGAATACCGCTATGTAACATTTTAGCGGGTGACACTTTTTCAATTTCTTGGCTAAGATGTTGCAGGAACAGATCCAATCCCTCACCTTCCATAGCAATTAATAAACCTGGATTGGTGCAGAATTGCCCCATACCCAAAGTAATGGAGCCTGCATATTGTTTTGCCAGACTCTCTGCATTATTGCGAATCGTGTCTGGGAAAAAAACAACAGGATTGATACTTCCCATTTCCGAAAAAACGGGTATGGGATTTTTTCTTGCCGCAGCATAATCATACAAAGCCTTACCACCGGTGAAGGATCCTGTAAAACCCACTGCACAGGTATCGGGATGTTCCACTAATTTTTTTCCTGACTCAAAAGACCCGTCTGTCACATGTTGGAAAACATGTGGGGGCATATTAGTTATTTGAATAGCGCTGCTGATAGCTTCTGCCACCATCGCAGATGTTTTCAAATGGGCAGGATGCGCTTTCACCACAACAGAGCAGCCCGCGGCAAGCGCACTCGATGTATCGCCCCCTGCAGTTGAATAAGCAAAAGGAAAATTGCTCGCACCAAATACCACAATAGGTCCAAGGGGAATTAGCATCTTACGCAAGTCGGGCTTTGGCGGATTTTTATCTGCTATAGCCGTATCTACAGAAGCTTCTACCCAACTACCTTCACGCAACATCTGTGCAAACATGCGTAGCTGCATGGTTGTTCTTCCCCTTTCCCCGGTTAAGCGTGGAGTTGGCAGGTTAGTTTCTTCTGAAGCCTGTTGTATTAATGCATCACCAAGGGATTCTATATTGTCTGCAATGGCTTCAAGGAAAACAGCTTTTTGATCGGGACTTGTTTTCCGGTAAACGGCAAATGCTTCAGCCGCCTGATGCATTACTATATCTGTATCTTGTGTTGGATTCACGTTGTGCATAATTAAACATTCAGGTGTAAGTATTCAGGCAATGATGGTCGTGTAGCAATGCCTGTATTAATGGTGTGTAAAATCTTTTCTCTCTCTTCTCCCACCAACGGCAAACGGGGAGCACGCACATATTCTGAGCCAATGCCAGCCTGTGTTTCTGCGAGTT
>JBBRHM010000108.1:0-13001 GCA_038222655.1 Chitinophagales bacterium
TTATCAGTTCCCGTAATAAACCGGTCAGTTATAAAAGGGTGGCAGGGGAAAAAACAGTAGTTATGGAACTCTTTACCAGTCAGGGTTGCAGCAGTTGTCCGCCTGCAGATGCTTTGCTGGGTGAATATGCAGCAGCCAGGGATAACCATATTATTGCGCTTTCTTTTCACGTAGATTACTGGAACCGACTGGGATGGGCTGACCCTTTTAGCAGCAGTGACTATAGCGCCCGGCAACAACATTATAGCGAACATTTTCCACAACATAGTGTGTATACGCCACAGCTCGTTGTTAACGGAAGGGAGGAAGCGGTAGGTAATAACAGGAGCGCCGTTAAAAAAATTGTGCAAAATGAATTAGCCGAAAAGCAGCAGGAAAATATAGTAATAGAAGAAGTAACTATCGGTAAAAACTCAATAAGTTTTCATTACAAAGCCGCAGGTACCCATCCCGGTGAAGTTCTCAATATTGCCCTGGTTCAAAAACAGGCTACTACCAAAATAAAAGCAGGGGAGAACGAGGGTATAGCTATTACAAATCATAATATCGTGCGATCATTCATTACACAGTCACTCAATAACGATGGTATGGGATTGATTAATCTTCCCCCATCTTTCAAACCCGCAGATTATTCCCTGGTGGTGTATGTTCAAAACAAAAAAGATCTTTCCATCAATGCCGCAGCTTTAAAAGAGCTATAAAAAAAATGGTAATTACTAAAGTGTTGTGCTATTGAAAAAACATACCCCAGCTTTTAAGCTGGGGTTAACAAATAAGCGATTTCTAATAGCACTACACGTTAATTACTAATTATTATTTATCTCCACCCATGTATGATCCGCCAATAATCTGACAGAAGAAATAAATTGTTTGAAGGGCCCGTTAGCACCCCACTCGCGCGGACCTATCAGCGAAAGCATATGGGTATTATCCCTGTTTTCGTATAAATGATATGTATGACCAATCTGTGGTTTAAAACGGATTGTTGCTTCAAAAATCATCAGGCTTAATTCTTTGCGTTTACTGATTTCCTGTGCCTGTTTAGCCAATAGTTCTATTTGTTGCCTGATCTGGTCGAGTTGCATATTGGTCTGTTCTTCCATTGCAGACAATGCCTTATGTTTAATCACCCCTTCCTTGGTTGGCCGTATGGCTACGCTTCCCACAGAAGAAGCATAGGGCAAAACACTTAGTTGTTTATGATAGATCTCAATATTGGTAAACGGATCTCCTTTTTTGGTTTTCCCTTTCTGTGTTAGTTTAAGATAACCATTTGGTAATATTTCATGAATGATTTCCAGGGCGGGAATGTCTTCTTTACTAAAATTAACATGCATCATGGAAGCATTCAGTATCTCACCATGAATCGTATCTGCGATTTCTGGGTCCGAGAAAGGATGGAGTGACCCATCAGGTACAATTTCATATTGTGAATAAAAAGCTTCATTACCTATACTTACCCAGTTAATACTGATGCAAAGAGCATGACCATTTCTGATACTTTCTATTTTATAATTACCACTTTTAGGTGCTGTGCCAAACTGGAAATCACATTTTTCGGGAAACAATTGCCAGCTGGCTAAAAAATTATAGGCCTGAACCATTTTCTGATTGGGTTATTGTGTAGGTTATTACAAATTCTGGCGATAAAGGTTCTTTTTTATTGGTAAATAATCCATTTCTACCGGTTCCAATTTTTGGTATTCCTTAATTTTGTAGTCTATTAATCAAAACTCATCCCGGCGGTCTTGGCGTTTCATCGCGACCATTGCCAGGGCATTGCCAATTTTTTGTACTAATAGAGTTCAACATAAAATTTGTATTTTACAAAGGAGATGCTGTGCCCTTCACGCTGATATTCATTCTTAGTTGTATGAAATTTTTTTCCATTTTCCTGGCGCTGTTATTCTGTTCATGGCAGCTTTCCGCTCAATGCGGAAATGGGGGAAGTGTTTTTAAAGAAACATTTGGCGGAAGTTTTTCATCTATAGATATTGGTCCGGCACTTTCGTCCGGATCTTCACCCTACACTAACGCTTCCGGCAATAACATTGCTGCAGGTCAATATAGTTTGCGAAAGCATACGGGCGAAATTAATGGTTGGGCTGATGGGAATGATAATACAGGACAGGGTGGTTATATGATGATGGTTCGTAGCGATCTCTCCCGTCCTGATTTTTATGAAACAACTTTGAAAGGTCTTTGCCAGGCACCTACCCAGTTTGTTTGTTTTTCAGCGGCCAGCCTAAGCAAATCAGGCATTGGCCGCACGGTTATCATTCATGTATTGGTTACCAATGCTGCCACCAATACTTTACTGGCCACCTTCACTTCGCCGGCCCTTACCAACAATGATGTGATTACATGGGAAAATTATTCTTTCTCATACCCTTTGCCCAGGGGAACAGGTTCAGTGAAGTTCCTTTTTTCTTTAAGCACTTCTACTTCTTCACCCGATGATTTTGCTATTGATGATATTAAAGTTACGGGTGGTGGATCTGGTAATGGCGGTAATGCCACTATAGATTATCCCAATATCAACGGACGGTACGAGTATCCTGTATTTGCGTGCCTGAATGAGCGAGTTACTTTTTCCTACGGCGGTACTTTTAAAAATCAGGAACTGCAATGGGAGCGTATACGGCCCGATTACCAGTATGAACCTATTCCGGGTGCCACAGCCAGCGTGTATGTAATAGATTCTGCTAAACGCGATGATTCACGTTTTTACAGGCTTCGCTTTGCTGATTCTGGTTATATCAGCTCACCCACCTGTTCCACGCCTACAAGTCCTGTAGGCTTATATGTAGATCCTTATCCTGTAATTGAAAGCAATGGCCCTGTTTGTGAAGGATCGCCACTCGACATCGCAGTAAATGTGGGTACATCCACAAATTGGACCGGTCCGAATGGTTTTACAGCCAGTGGAAACCATTTGCATTTTCAAAATCCAACTCCACAACAAAGCGGTACTTATACGGCCACGGTTTTTTTTAATACCGCGTGTTTACTTACAGTTACTGTTAAAGCCGATATTGTTATCAATAAAAATCCAATCAAATTCTACTTGCCCGCAGACACCGCCATATGTAAGGGCGGTAGTCTTACACTTGATGTAACCAACCCCGGCGCAATCTACAACTGGTCCACAGGCGATAGTGGAAGCAGTATTTTGGTTAAGAAAGATGGAATCTATACCGTACTTGTGTATGGAGATAAAAAATGCACCCTTGGCGGAACATCTACCGTTCATATTGTTGACAGGCCAATGGTTAGCTTGCGAAAAGATACGGTTCTGTGTTATGGAGACACTTTGTTGTTGAATCCGGTTGCGGGCAATATTTCCAGTTATAAATGGTCAACAGGCGCGGTTACACCCGCTATAAAAGTTTCAGAAAAAGGCATCTATACACTGCAGGTTGCCAATAATTGCGGAACCAATACGGCCAGCGTGAATGTCGGATTTGTGCGATGTTCAGAGGAACTATTGGTGCCAACTGCTTTTACACCCAATAAAGACGGGCTCAATGATGTGTTCCGTCCTGCGCAGGATGCCAGTATCAGTCAATACCTGCTGAAAATATATAACCGGTCAGGACAATTAATATTTACATCAGCCGATATCAGCAAAGGCTGGGATGGAACGGTAACCCGAATACAGCAATCTATAGGTTCTTATGTATGGGTGATTGAGTACACCAGTAAAACCGGTAAGCACCATAGTATTTCCGGAACGGTTACTTTGATCAGGTAATTTTTTTCTGAGGAATATCTTAGGGGATTCTTAATTGTTAACCACAAAATCCGGTCGCTTTATCAACTGGCTCACATATTTAAATCGAAGGTCAGTGTTGAAAGTAATGTTCCACTGGTTCATTGTGCCAGTGGTGCGGGGAAAGTAAAACGCTTTTAATTCGATAGTTCCGAAAACAAGATTTTCATTACGGGTTCTTGCACCTCCACCGATGGCGGTATAGATATCGCCGTTTTTAAGCTCGTGGCCAATAGATTTGAGGTAACTGATATTGGTGAATGCAAAGGGTGCCAAACTGAAGCCCAGAAATTTCCAGGTATTATAAAAAACGGATTCGCCATTTACCGAAATACGCGTGGATGCTTTGAGACCGGGATTATTTAATTGAGGGATGCCATAATCGCTTGATAAACGCAATGGTTCATTCTGAAATGTATTAACCAGTTGTGTAATACTGCCACTGAGAAAATGACGCAAGAACCAATGACTGTTTAGTTTTCTAAGTTTGGAAAAATATTCAAGACTGGTTAGAAAACTGATATCTTCAAAGCGTCCTTTGTTATAATAAGTGCCCAGCTTAATTGTATAATTCAGGTAATCTTTTTCACGCGAGAAATAATTTCGTTGGTAATCAAAGCCCAGGTAAGGTCTTGAAATATTACTGCGCTTACTCCATCCGCCAATTACCGACAGGCTGAAACCTTCCGGTACATCTTCATTACGCCCAAAACCATAGAGGAAATTAGTATGGTAATAATCCTGTTCAAATATGGTGAAAGATCCCAATACACTTATCAGGTCTGAATAATCTATTTTATAAACTCCTTTATACAAGTCCGGGATATCTGAGAACCTCCTGTGTATCCCCCGTATGGCAATAAGACGTCTGAATCGGGATTTAAAATTTTGTTGTAACTGTTTTCTTGCGCCGATATTATGACCGATCCATCCATCAAACAAACGGTAATCGTATTTAAAATCTGAATTGTATAAAGAATCCAGGTAATAAACATTCTGTGTGCTATGCGAAGCAATTTCAAAAGCGCCGGTCCAGGAATGATATGGGCTCACCAGCGGCAGTTCACCTCTCAGATAAATGGCCTTTTCTTCTCTTCGGCCACTGTTATAGGCGGGTGCCTGGTTTTGATAACCTACCGCCAGATTAATAAAGCTGCCATGCCAGTTTCTTTTGAGGAACTCGGCGCCAAATCCATAATTGGGCTTCCTGTCGGTGTCAAAAAAATTCTGTACCTGAAAACGGTTGCCGCTGCCAACCAGGTTATCATCATTTACTTCAAAGCTTACACTTTTAGCGGAACCTGCATCCATGCTGCCTCCTATAGGAAACACATCTTTACAGATAATAATAATATCTACCTTATTGGCCTCATTCTCTATTTCCTTCACAGTAATTCTTGCATCCTGTAAATAGGAAAGGTCTCTCAAATATCTTTCGTTATCGGCTAACAAGGCTGGATACAAAGTATCTCCTTCAGTAAAAAAAAGGTTATTCAGTATTACTTTTTTTACGGTACTGGTATGCATTGCATCACCTATATCACTAAAAATGTTCCGTACCACTTTGAGGGTATCGTTTACGGATTTAGTAAAACCTGTTTTCTCTATAAATATGTAACGGATAATTTTTCCACGGTAGGGCGAAAAAATAGTTTCGTTCTTTACAGCACCATCTACGGGTAGAATAGGGTCAGGGTTATTAACTGATAAACTTTTTCCAATCTTGCCAAGAAGCCCTTTTTTATGGGCCAGAAAAAAAACAGTGTCTGCCAATGATCGGTCCTGCCCATGTGTTATTGATACGTAGCTAAATATCAATAACAGACACAAAATTTTTCTATTGATATGGAGCGATGGCAATACCATTAAAGAATAACCGAAGAATCTATGTTTATTTAGAACCCTGAAGGTAATTAATCAAAATCTAAGCCAGCCTCCCTTGTTCTACAGGAAATGTTATAGTTGTAAGTGTAATTATTCCATTGATTATGCCAGTTTTTTTTCCATAACAATAAAATGCAATGGCTGTTTGGGTATGCCGAATGAAGGATCTTTTGGAAAAGGCTGGGTTTCACCGGTAGCCCGGTAACCATGCCGCTCATACCACGCAATCAATTCATGCCTTACCTCGATAACAGTTATGGTAATAGTATCACATTGCATTACCCTGGCCTGATCTTCTGCTGCGGATAGTAATTTTTTACCGATTCCCATTGCCTGCAATTCGGGTACAACGGTAAGCATGCCCAGGTATAAACTGGATTGTTTTTTCTGGAGGTATACACAACCCAAAAGCTGTTCTGATTCATCCATACATTTTAAAATAATCGTAGCCGGCGCTTCAATCATTTTTTGTAAGGCAGCTTCGTCTGTTCGAATACCATCCAGCAGGTCAGCTTCCGTTGTCCAGCCTTTTTTAGAACGCTCTCCACGGTAAGCGCTGTTAACAAGCTTTGAAAGAACCGCAACATCATTTACTGTAGCGGGATGGAAATAAAATTTTTGTAGCATACACTAAATATATTCATCAATTCTTTTTAATCATATAAGTGGTCCCTATTTTTTTAGTACCACAAAAAGAAGGCCTTACACAAACAAAACCTTTGTATTATCTTCATCAATGTGAGCGCGGATGATGTTTTCAGAAACATGTATGGTTTTTTCTGCGTCTGATGATACTTTCCTGTTTCTAAACTGTATCCCTATTTTATAAAATCACCAAAAAACAAGCATTGAATAAGAATATCGAAAGATTATCACTTATTGCGGCTAAAGACACAAGGCTGATCATTGGCTTAATGAGCGGTACTTCTTTAGACGGATTAGATGTGGCATTATGCCGTTTTAGTGGCAGCGGGCCCGGTTCCAGAATGGAAATACTGGAATTTGATACAGTGGCTTATGAAGATTCTTTTAAAGAGGAGATAAGGTCGGTATTTTCCAAACATACGGTTGATCTTGAAAAGCTTTGCCTTCTAAATGCCTGGGTGGGCACACAGCATGGCGCCATGATTATGCAATGCCTGCAAAAATGGGGCATGGCTGCAAAAGATATTGACCTTGTTGCCAGTCATGGTCAAACTATTTACCACGCACCAAAATCATTACATCAACAGGATAAATTTGGTAATGCCACTTTACAAATTGGAGATGGCGATCATATAGCTGTCTCAACCGGTATTATTACCATCAGCGATTTCCGGCAAAAGCATATCGCTGCAGGGGGTGAAGGTGCACCCCTGGCTGTGTATGGCGATTATTTTCTTTTCAGTAAGCCGGGCGAAAACCGCATTATGCTAAATATAGGGGGCATTGCTAATTTTACCTGTCTTCCAGACGATCTTAATGCAACTGCTATTTTTAGCACCGATACCGGGCCGGGTAATACTTTAATGGATGCCTACATGCAGCAAAATTTTCAGTTGTCTTATGATAAGGATTCGGCTATCGCAAAAAAAGGTGTAGTGAACCCCTTATTATTAGCAGCATTGTGTGAACATTCATTTTTTAAAAAAGTATTTCCTAAAACAACCGGGCCTGAACTGTTCAATCTTTCTTACATTGAAAAAGCCATTCGGAAAGCGGGTATTCATACACCTTCCCATTATGATGTGATGGCCACCTTAAACCGTTTCAGTGCTGTAACCATTGCCGATGCAATAAAAAAAGCTGTTCCGGCAAACCAATCATTTTGCACGTATACCAGTGGTGGCGGCATGCATAATCCCTTATTGATGCAACAGCTCCATGAACGCTTACCGGGATACGAATTCCATACTACCGATAGCCTGCACGTAAATCCGGATGCAAAAGAAGCCTTGCTATTTGCCGTATTGGCTAATGAGTGCGTGGCTGGCGGTGATGGGGTAATGGGTGATGGTACCCGCGATATACCTGCGGTAAGCATGGGTAAGATTAGTTTTCCTTTATGAATGAGCGATAGAAAATTCAGCGCACCTGTCTATGCAGGCAATGATTTAGTGATTAACTTGACCCTTTTATAAACTACTGCTCATGAGATATTTGCTCCGCGTCTTTTTATCTATTGTATTAATGGTGTTTCATTCAGCTGTTTGGTCGCAGAAAAAAAACACAACCATTATAAATCCCCCTGTCAATACGGTTACATACCATGATAGTTTGTATAATGGTTTGCAGTGGAGAAATATTGGTCCCTTCCGGGGCGGCAGAAGCCTTGCTGTATCTGGTGTTCCGGGAGATGCTATGACCTATTATGCCGGTACCGCCGGTGGTGGCCTATGGAAAACAACGGATGGTGGTAATACATGGAACGGAATTTCCGATTCTAATTTTCATTCCTCTTCTGTTGGTGCACTGGCTGTTGCACAGAGTAATATCAATATTGTATACGCCGGGATGGGCGAAACGGAAATGCGTGGTAATATTTCTTTTGGCGATGGCATGTATAAAAGTATGGATGCTGGCAAAACATGGAAATCTATCGGATTGAAAGAATCGAATGCCATTGGAACCATTGCAGTACATCCTGCAAACCCTGACCTGCTTTATGTTGCCGCGCAGGGCAAAATATGGGGTCCCACCCCAAATAAAGAAAGAGGATTATTTCGCAGTAAAGATGGTGGTAAATCATGGGATAAAATTTTGTATGTAGATGATACCACCGGTTGTGTGGATGTAAAAATGGATGTAACCAATCCCTCCATTTTATATGCCTCCATGTGGAAAGCATGGCGTACACCTTATTCATTAAGCAGTGGCGGTAATGGAAGTGGCTTATATAAATCAATGGACGGTGGAGATACGTGGAAATTACTTTCAGAAAATCCCGGTATGCCAAAAGGCTTGAAGGGAAAAATTATCTGCACGGTTTCTCCTGTAAATCACAATAAAATATGGGCCATTGTAGAGAATGAACAATATGGCGTTTATCATTCTGAAGACGGGGGTAATACCTGGCAGCGCATCAGCACATTAAATGATCTTACCCAAAGACCCTGGTACTTTAGCCAGCTGTTTGCTGACACCAAAAGTGAAAACACGCTATATGTATTAAATGTAGAATTTTGGAAATCCATTGATGGCGGAATAAGCTGGAAGCGCATTGTAAACAGGCATGGTGATAACCATGATATGTGGATCAATCCAGACAATCCCAACAACTTTATCATGGGCGATGATGGCGGCCCTGAAATTACGTATGATGGTGGTAAACATTTTACTGCACAACATTTAGCTACTGCCCAGTTTTATCATGTTAACCTTGATAAGGATTTTCCATACAATGTATATGGACCGCAACAGGATAACAGTAGCATAAAAATTAAAAGCCGTACCACCAATCGCGTCATTTCAGATAAAGACTGGCTTCCGGTTGCGGGCGGTGAATCTGGGTTTATCGTTCCGGATCCTCTCAATTCATCTGTTAGTTATGGCGGTGGTTATGATGGCATTATGAGTACCTATAATGAAAAAAATGACCAGGACAGAATGATTTCTGTGTACCCTGAACAGAATTATGGTATTGGTGCAGATAAATATGCTTACCGTTTTAACTGGACTTTCCCTATCGCCTTCTCGCCACATAATCCCAAATGTTTATACACTGCTTCCAATAAAGTGCACCGTAGTTTTGATGCAGGTCAAACCTGGGAAGATATCAGTCCTGATCTCACCCGTCATGATCCCAAAACATTACAGCCAAGCGGCGGCCCGGTTACACTGGATATTACCGGAACAGAAACCTATGCTACTGTTTTTGCATTTGCTGAAAGCCCGGTTACCGCAGGTGTGTTATGGACGGGCAGCGATGATGGCTTAGTACAGGTGAGTAAGGATAATGGAAAGACATGGATAAATGTTACACCCCAAAATTTACCCGAATGGGCATTGATTAATTATGTGGAACCCTCGCATTTTGATGCAGCCACTTGTTATGTATCTGCCACCCGTTATAAGAGCGGTGATAACCGGCCCTATATGTTAAAGACAAATGATTATGGTAAAACATGGGTAATGATTACCAGTGGATTGAATGAGCATGTTTATAACCGCTGTTTGCGGGAAGACCCTACACGAAAGGGTTTGCTGTATGCAGGAATGGAAACGGGTATTATGGTTTCTTTTGATGATGGCAACAGCTGGCAGAGCCTTCAGTTTAATTTGCCAAACACACCGGTACATGACATCCAGGTTCAGCAAAATGAACATGATTTAGTAATTGCCACACATGGCAGATCATTCTGGATACTGGATGATATTACCCCTCTTTACCAAATGAGCGATGCAGTTACCCAATCAAAAGCATGGTTGTTTAAACCAAGAGATACCCATCGCTTTACAGGTTCTGGCGGAGGAGAAATAACAGACAATCCGCATGATGGTCAAAACCCTCCCAATGGATTGATGCTCCGTTATTATTTTAAAAGTAAGCCGGATAAAGAAGTTAAACTTGCTTTCTATCAGTCTAATGGGGACAGCATCATTACGTATTCAAGTGTGAAAGACAATAAGGGTAAGATGGTGCCGGTGCCCCAAGAATTTTATGAAAATAAAAAACTGGTACCATCCGGTTTAATCAAAGCAGATGCAGGCATGAATCAGTTTGTATGGGATTTGCGTTACCCCGATGCGAAAGGCGATACGAGTGCAACGTTTGAAGCCTCACTACAGGGGCCTAAAATTATACCGGGCATGTATACCGTAAAATTAATAGTTGATGATAAGGTAGTAATGGAGCAACCGTTCACCATCATTACCGATCCGCGTAACCCCTCAACCATCGCTGATCTAAAAGAACAGTTTGATCTGAATGCCACGATTTGCAAAAAACTGAATGAATTGTCAAAAGCTACCGGGCAAATAAAAAAAGTAACTACACAGATTAATGATTTTCTTTCCACCATTATGGATTCCGCTGTAGCAAAACCCTTCAGAGCAAAAGGAAAAGCGATTACAGATGCTCTTGACTTGGTGAAGAATGAATTATTTAACGAAAAAATTCAGGCTAATGAAGACAACCTTCGTTTTCCACTTAAGCTTGAAGAAAAATTAGCCACTATGAATTATATGTTGCAGACATCGGATACAAAACCAACTGCTGGCATGTATGCAGTGTACCATAGTTTAAGCAGCCAGATAGACACCCAGTTACAAAAATTGAAAAATATATTGGATACGCAAGTTTCCGGGTTTAATGCTATGGCAAAAGGAATGTTATCAGATGTGCCGGTTAAGTAAATGACTTCAGACCAAGACCAACAAAAAATCCGTTTCAGAAATGAAACGGATTTTTTGTTAGATATGAAGTAAAATCAATATTTTATGTACAACATATTTTGTGTTAAGCTTAATCTGCTGCTTGAATGTGCAAAATGTTTATGGATACTATAAAACTTACTCACCACTCACCTCTGCCCACATACAATCAACATAACACTGCTATTTATTCTGCACTGTAGGATAATGATCAATGGTTTCAAACACATTGCGCTTATCCTGTTTTAAAATTGAAATAAATCTTCGCAGCGAATCGACAAACTGTGGTTTTTCAAATAACCTGTCATGTGAAAGAATAACCATTGTATTGGGTTGGTTGGTATTACCATCCTCAAATTTCTGATTAATCATTTTGATCATTTGATCAACAGACTCCCTGGGGGCTTTCATTTTTGCCTGCTGGCCCCATTCTACGTCCCAGCCAACAATCTTGTAGCCCAATGCATCTAATTTTTTAATCAATGGGTTCTCTGCTTTCTGGCCCTGGATATTTCCGTTGGAGGCCCAGGTATTATTTCCAGGCAAACGAATAATTTTTACACCCACCTGTAATAATTTTTCATTCTTTAAAAAATCCTGTAGTGCGCTGTCTGTAAAAGCAGCAGAATAAAATTTGCTGTATTTATCATTAAATCCATGGCTGAAGCTATGATTGGCTAGTAAAAATTGTGGGTAATCATTACGGAGTGAATCAATGATCCTTTTCTTAAAAGGCCCAACCTGGTTAAAGCCTACTGCAAAAAAAGTAGCTTTTACCCCTTCCTGGCGGAAAATAGATTTACTGTTTACGGTACCCGGCGGTTGGGGTGAATCATCCCAGGTAAGGTAAATATATCTTTTTGAGCTATCGTATTTGATAGGCGTACCCGGTACAGGTTTTGCCGAAGCATTTTTGGCAGAATCCTTCGCAGATTTCTGATCGGCTGTATTATTATTACAGCTTACCATTAATACAAGGGCCAATACACTTATTCCGCCCCGGGTAATCATGTTCATTAAATTCATAGTTGTCAGGTTATGTCAGTTCAAAGATAGTATCCATGCAATTTTTATGCCCGTGTTTTTATCCTCATATGTGTAAATGGTTTAGGGGCTTGGACTGATGATAATTAAATCCGGTCAGCAAAATAAAAAAAACTCAGAAACCGTTAGATTTCCAAACTCCAAACTCCAAACTCCAAACTCCAAACTAATAAACAAAGAACCCGCTTCAAAAAAGCGGGCTCTTATTCTTACTTGTCCATGTACTATCGATTAATAACGGTACATGTCAGATTTGAAAGGACCGTTTTTCGAAATGCCCAGGTATTCGGCCTGCGCACTTGTTAACTCATCCAATACAGCGCCTACTTTGGCAAGGTGTAAACGGGCAACCTTCTCATCTAAATGTTTAGGTAACACGTATACTTTGTTTTCGTAGTTCTGGCTGTTGGTCCACAATTCAATCTGGGCCAGTGTTTGGTTAGAGAAAGAATTACTCATCACGAAGCTTGGGTGACCGGTAGCGCAACCTAAGTTTACCAAACGGCCCTCTGCCAGGAGGATGATATCTTTTCCATCAATATTGTATAAATCAACCTGCGGCTTAATCGTATCTTTTGTATTGCCGTAGTTGTTGTTCAGCCAGGCAACATCAATTTCAATATCAAAGTGACCGATATTACAAACGATCGCTTTGTCTTTCATGGAACGGAAATGTTTTTCAGTAATCAGGTCGCGGCAACCGGATGCAGTAACAACAATATCCGCTTCTTTCACAGCTTCAGCCATTGGCTTTACTTCAAAACCTTCCATCGCAGCCTGTAAGGCACAGATAGGATCGATTTCAGTTACAATAACGCGGCAACCGGCTCCTTTCAATGATAAAGCAGAACCTTTACCCACATCACCATAACCACCTACTACGGCCACTTTACCAGCCATCATTACATCAGTAGCACGACGGATCGCATCTACCAGTGATTCCTGGCAA
>JBBRHM010000109.1:0-12958 GCA_038222655.1 Chitinophagales bacterium
TTTTCTGGAAAAAATTGCATCCCGAAAAAATTGCACTGCAAGTAGCGGAATATGTAAGCGCTTTTATTGGTAAGTTAATAAAGAATAGTAATTAATTTAAAAGTATGGAACCCCGATTAACTTTGATTGATAAAGACATAAAAATAAAGAAGAAAAAGATCATGCATAAACTCTATATAGAGTTGGTAAAGTTGCAAAAAGAGGTTATCGCTTCCAATTTAAAACTGCTGGTTATACTCGAAGGAAGGGATGCTGCTGGTAAAGACGGGACTGTAAAAAGGATTATCAAACATTTAAGCCCCCGTGAAACAAAAGTAGTGGCGTTGGGTAAGCCCACCGACTTACAGGAACGGGAGTGGTACTTTCAGCGTTATACTTCTCAACTTCCTGTTTCAGGAGAGTTTGTTCTTTTCAACCGAAGCTGGTACAATCGTGTTGGTGTTGAAAAAGTAATGGGATTTTGTACCCACAAAGAATACAAATCATTTTTCAGCGAAGTAGAATCATTTGAGAATGTCTTGGTTGAAGGAGGTTTTATTATTCTGAAATATTACCTGGATATCAGCAAAGGGGAACAAAAAAAACGATTAGAGGATCGCAAAAAAAACCCGCTGAAGCAGTGGAAAATAAGCCCTATCGATGAGGTAGCTCAAAAACACTGGAAAGATTATTCAGATGCCCGTGATGAAATGCTGTCGAAAACCAATTTCAAAAATACTCCCTGGTTTATTGTAAATGCAGATAATAAAGATGAGGCCCATATCGCACTCATTACTCATCTGCTGAATCGACTAGCGTATGGTAATAAAAATAAAAAATTGGTCTCGCATAATTATGGTTTAGTTGATCCGGCAATACAGGAGATTATAGAAAAAAAGCTTTTTTAATAAGCAAAAAACTAGTTGACAGTATTCCAGAAGAAAAAATGATGCTGCGCTTGCTATTTTGTAAAAGCAGGGTGCATCAGGAAAAATTACTTAATAACTATATTTTAAACATAAGAAAACAGTAGCAACGGGTTGGCTAAAAACAGGAGATATTTTGAATTATAGCGTATATAAATAAAAACTAAAAAATGGCAAACAAAACAGAATTGAAAAATGATGGCATCGCTAAAGGTAAGCCTTCTGAAAAAAAGACAAAAAAAGTGGCTAAAAAATCATCAGCTTTAATTGCTGCTTCCGCAGGGCGTAGTGCTCTTGATGCTGTGAAGGCGCATTCTTCTAAGGATGTCAGGGGATCAAGTGGCCTGGCAAATACAGGAACTATTATTTCTTATGATTAATGGTTGGGTTGTTTTTTATAACAGGTATTCAGTCAAACGGGTAAGGATATGAATGTAAGTTCAGATAATACCGGTTCGGAAACGCGTTATGGAAAAATAATTTCCGTAAGAGGTAGTGTAGTAGATGTAGCTTATGAAAATAATCTCCCGTCTATTTTTGCATTGCTTCGTACTGGTGTAGGGAATAAAGTGTTTATTGAAGTTTTATCTCAATTAGATAGCAATAGTGTGCGTGGAATTGCATTGAACCCAACACAGGGGCTATCAAGGGGTATGATCGTAGAAACGGATGAAAAGGAACTGACTGTGCCTGTTGGAAAAAATATTTTGGGGAGGATGTTTGATGTTTTTGGAAATACGATAGACCATCTTGAAACATTGCCAAACGGCGAAAGACGCAATATTCATCAATCACCCCCGCCACTCTCAAAAAGAGCCGTCAAGTCTGAAATATTTGAAACAGGAATTAAGGCAATTGATGTGTTGGTTCCATTGGAACGTGGTGGCAAAGCGGGATTGTTTGGCGGTGCTGGTGTAGGGAAAACAGTTTTGCTTACAGAAATGATCCATAACATGGTTGGACATAACAAAGGGGTAAGCATGTTTTGCGGGATCGGCGAACGTTGCCGCGAAGGCAATGAATTATATAACGCCATGAAAGATGCGGATTTGCTTAAAGATATGGTGATGTTGTTTGGGCAAATGAATGAACCGCCAGGTGCACGTTTTCGTGTTGGTCATGCAGCGTTAACCATGGCTGAATATTTTCGTGACGATGAACATCGTGATGTATTGTTACTGATAGATAATATTTTTCGGTTTATTCAGGCAGGGATGGAAGTATCCGGACTGATGGGGCAAATGCCTTCGCGACTTGGTTATCAACCAACAATGGGAACCGAGTTGTCGGAACTGGAAGAACGTATTGCCTATACCGATGCTGGTGCGATTACTTCTATCCAGGCAGTATATGTTCCTGCGGATGATTTGACAGATCCTGCCGCTGTACATACCTTTTCTCATCTTTCCGCATCCATTGCATTGTCCAGAAAAAAAGCAAGTGAAGGTTTATATCCGTCAATTGATTTATTACAATCCAATTCAAAAATGGCAACACCGGGCATTATAGGAGAAAGGCATTATAACCTTGCACAAAAGATAAGGGAAACGCTTGCGCAATACGAAGAATTAAAAGATATTATTTCTATGCTTGGTATGGAACAGCTATCGGTTCAGGATCGAAATGTAGTAAATCGAGCGAGGAAACTGGAGAGATTTCTTACACAGCCTTTTTTTGCAACCGAACAATTCAGTGGGATCAAAGGAAAACAAGTTAGTTTGAAAGATGCGCTGGATGGCTGCGAACGTATTCTGGTAGATGAGTTTAAAGATTATCCGGAAAGTGCTTTTTATATGATCGGATCAATAGATGAAGCAAAGAAAAAAGCAACGCTAAATATGGATAATGGTAAAAAGGAGGAAACAAAAGAGGACGGTAGTAATGGGGATAAAAAAAATGCAAATGCTGTAGCAAAAGAAAAAATACCGGCCTGATAAACATTCAAAAGAAATAATAATTTATGAATCTTAAAATTCTTTTGCCATTTAAAGTGTTTGCTGATATAAAACATGTAAGCAGTATTGTGATGGAAACTAGTGAAGGTTCTTATGGTTTGTTGCCGCAAAGGCTGGATTGTGTTGCTGCATTGGTACCTGGCATTTTTACTTATGAATGCGAAAAAGATGGGTTACAATATGTAGCTGTAGACACGGGAATAATGATAAAAGCCGGTGACCAGGTATTGGTTTCAGTTCGTAATGCTATTGGCGGCACGGAGCTTGGCAAGCTGGGTGAGTTGGTAAAAAAAGAATTCCAAACCAAAGATGAAAATGAAAAAGAAGCGAATTCAGTAGTTGCAAAATTGGAAAAAGGATTTATTTACAGTTTTGATAAACTTCGAAATAATTAACAATGGCAACTACTGCAAATAATAAGGAGGAAAATATTTTTAGCGACAAGGTAACTATTAAGGAAAAGCAAAAATTGAAAGCTCTGCATGAAAAGAACAGCGTTTGGTTTGGATTAGGAATGATGGGAATGATAGGCTGGTCGGTAGCGATACCATCGTTACTTGGTGCTGCGTTGGGGGTATGGTTAGATAAAACCTATCCGCAATCATTTTCCTGGACATTAAGCTGTTTGATTGCAGGTTTAGTTACTGGTAGTGTGATTGCCTGGTATTGGGTATCTAAAGAAGATAAAGAAATGCATAAAAAAAATTAAGATGGTATTGGGTGAAATTTTATATATGGTATTAGCATTTATAGGAGGAATGTTACTGGGAGTGCTATTCTTTGGCGGTCTTTGGTTTACTCTGAAAAAAATGATTCTATCGAAAAACCCTGCATTGTGGCTTTTAAGCAGTTTTTTTTTCCGTGTAAGCATTACATTGATCGGATTTTATTTTATTGGTCTTGGGAATTGGAAAAATCTGATTTTGTGTATGCTTGGTTTTATAATAGCCCGCTTCTTTGTTATTCGGTATACAAAATTAATTGATGAAAAAAAATACAATTAAAAATGGAGGCTGATTATGAAGCTTAGCCCCGACCAAACTATTTTCTGGCAACATGGTTTTATTACTATTAATCTTACCATTGTTACCACATGGGCTTTAATGCTGCTATTGATAATATCAGCAGGATTGATTACGCGAAAGCTTAAAACAGATATTACCATTTCACGCTGGCAATGTGTACTTGAAATGATCGTAATTGGCATCAACAAGCAAATTAAAGATATCGGATTAAACCATCCCGAACAATATATCGGCTTTATTGGCACATTGTTTTTATATATCGGTGTATCAAACCTGTGTATTATTTTTCCCTGGTACACGCCTCCAACCGCTTCATTATCTACCACAACAGCCATGGCGCTTTGCGTATTTATTGCTGTTCCATTTTTTGGTATTGAAAAAAGTGGTTTGGGCGGGTACCTGAAATCTTATCTAAAACCAACATTTATCATGCTGCCCTTCAATCTTATCAGTGAAATTTCGCGCACACTTGCATTGGCAGTAAGGTTGTTTGGCAACATCATGAGTGGAGGAATGATTGTAGCTATTTTATTAAGCATATCGCCATTTATTTTCCCGGTTGTTATGAATGCGCTTGGATTACTTACTGGTATGGTGCAGGCTTATATTTTTAGCATATTGGCAACAGTTTATATAACAGCGGCAGTACATGATGCAAAAAAGGATGAAGTAAAATCAGTAACATCTAAATAAAAAAAAATGGATAGTACAACTCTCATTGCAATAGCATCAATTGTAACCGCAGGGCTTACAACCGGCATAGGTTGCATGATGCCCGCCATTGGCGAAGGAAAATCAGTAGCAGCAGCCTTAAGTTCCATTGCGCAACAACCGGATGCTGCGCCAACTATTACCAGAACATTATTTGTAGGGCTGGCAATGATTGAGTCAACCGCGATCTACTGTTTCGTGGTTTCAATGATACTCATTTTTGCCAATCCATTCTGGAACCACATCATCGCAAAATAATAAGTAATGAAAATTAACTGGTTCACTGTAATAGCACAGGTAATTAATTTCCTCATTTTGTGTTGGTTGCTAAAGAAGTTTTTGTACAAGCCAATCCTGAATGCTGTAAATGAACGGGAAAAAATAATTACTGATCAATTGAAAGATGCAAATGATAAAAAAGAAGCAGCACAGAAGGAAAAGGATGATTTCAAAAAAAAGAACGAAGATATTGACCTTCAAAAAAAAGAATTGATGGATAAAGCTGTTGCAGAAGCCAATACAGAAAAACAGCAATTAATTGATATAGCAAAAACCGAAGCCAATACCTTACGCTCAAATAAGGAAAAAGAAGCTAAAGAAAAACAGGCGAATGATAATGCGGAGATAGCCGCAAAAACCAAAAAGCAGGTTTTTGCGATTACAAGAAAAGCACTTGCTGATATTGCTTCAGTAAGCATGGAAGAGCAAATAGTCAACACGTTCAACAAACATTTAAAAGAGTCAGATGATGATGAGAAAAAACAATTCATTAATGCTTTCAAATCAAACTTAAATTCAATTTTAGTAAGAAGTGCATTTGAACTTCCTGCAAAACAACAAGGCGAATTAAATGATGCAGTAAATGTAATACTCAATGCAAATATTCAAATGCAATTTAAAACATCACCTGAAATAATAAGTGGTATTGAACTTTCAGCTAATGGGTATAAACTTTCGTGGAGTTTTTCAGAATACCTTAATTCATTGGAAATTGATATCTCTGAATCCATGAAAGAAAAAGCAAAGCCGCCAACAGAAATAAAAAAGCATGCCCTCACTTGATTTGTACAATATCATTGACAACACATTTGCCCAATTAGATAAGGGAATAGAAAACCATCATTTTTCTATGATGCCCCGTGAAGTTGGTTTAGTAATAAGTGTGTCAACAGGAATTGCGAAAGTTTCAGGTCTTCCGGGTGCTGGCTTTGAGGAATTATTGAAGTTTCCTGGCGGTCTTTTTGGGATCGCATATAATATTGATGAAAATGAAATAGGTGTGATCCTTTTAGGTAAAGATTCTTTGCTGAAAGCCGGAGATGAAGTAGAGCGGACCGGCCGGGTGATGGATATTCCTGTAGGTAATTCATTAATAGGGAGAGTGATCGATCCTTTGGGACAAGCAATTGATGACAAAGGCCCGATTATTCATAGCGAACGTTTGCCAATTGAACGCCCTGCACATGCAATTATGGACCGAAGTCCCGTAACGGTTCCTTTACAAACAGGGATTAAAGTGATTGATGCGCTTATTCCTATAGGCCGTGGCCAGCGTGAATTGATAGTGGGTGATCGTCAAACAGGTAAAACAGCCATCGCCATTGATACTATTCTTAACCAATATGATAAAAATGTATTGTGCATTTATTGCGCCATCGGCCAGTGTGGATCTGCTGTTGCTAAGGTGATAGCTAACCTGGAAGAAAAAGGCGCCATGAAATATACTGTTGTTGTGGTGGCAGAAGGAAATAATTCACCCGGCTTGGAATACATCGCACCCTATGCAGCTACCAGCATAGGGGAATATTTTATGGAACAAGGACGCGATGTGCTGATTATTTATGATGACCTTACCCATCACGCACGTTCATACCGTGAGCTTTCGCTTTTGTTAAGAAGACCCCCGGGACGTGAAGCATTCCCTGGTGATATTTTTTATATCCATTCAAGGTTATTGGAACGTTCAACACACTTAAATGATGCAATGAATGGGGGATCATTAACAGCTTTGCCAATTATTGAAACAGAGGCGCAAAATATTTCCGCGTACATTCCTACTAATTTGATTTCAATTACAGATGGACAGATTTATCTGTCACCCAAACTCTTTGAGCTGGGTATTTTACCTGCCGTTGATGTTGGTAAATCTGTTTCACGTGTGGGTGATAAAGCCCAATTACCTGCCTATCGTTCCATAGCCAAGTTAAAATTGGAATATGCGCAATTTGAAGAACTGGAAACCTTTGCCCGTTTTGGAACGAGGCTCGATGAAAATACAAGAAAAACAATTGAGCATGGAAAAAGAATACGTGAATGCCTTAAACAGCCAGAACTTCAGCAGATGCCGGTATCTGAACAAATCGTGATTTTGCTTGCATTAAAAAATGGTCTGATGGATTCAATACCACTTGAAAAAATTCAGGAAGCGCAAAATGCTTTGCTCAAAAATTCAAAGGATTTCCCTGACGAAATAATCAAGCGATTATTTTCAAGTGCAAAACTGAGTGATGATGACAGTAATACAATTTTAAAAATTGCCGGAATAATACTTGCACCGTTTCAGGACGAGCCAAAGCCAGATCAAAATAAAAAGTAATGGACACCTTAGAAAATTTGCGAAGCAAAACGGAAGCTGCCAAAGATTTGAAGTCTGTTGTAAGCGCTATGAAAGCAATGGCAGCGTCAAACATAGTTCAATACGAGACTGCTGTTAGCTCACTTGATGATTATTATCATACAGTAGCATTAGGCATCATCGCTTATTTTAGAGCAGAAAATATTACGGCGATATATGAATACTCTGAATCAAAAAAGAAATCGGAAGATGTAATCTGCGCCATTGTTTTCGGTTCAGACCAGGGGCTTGTTGCTAAGTTCAATGATTCGATAGCGGAGTTTGCTGCAAAATCACTAAATACTTTACCAGGCAAAAAGGAAATCTGGGCTGTAGGCGAACGTGTTCAATTGCTTTTATTGGATCAAGGATTTAACACTTCAAAATTATATCCCGTTCCCAATGATATTAATAATGTTACTCCGCTGGTAACAGACATTTTGACCAAGAGTAGGGAAAGCCAGCAAAAAGAAGAGGTGACAGCATTTTATATTTTTCACAACAAGCCAAAACCGGACTCAGGCTATACGCCTGTTGTACAAAGGTTTTTACCATTAGATGAAAAATGGAAGGAAACATTACAGAAACTTCAATGGCCTACAAAATTACCCCCACAAATTGCAGGAGGTGTAACGCCAACGCTGGTGGCCTTAATTGACGGATACCTGTTTGCCTCCCTTTTCAAAGCTTGTGTGGAATCATTGGCCAGTGAAAATGCCAGCCGTTTGGATGCCATGCAACGAGCTGAAAAAAACATAGCCGATTTATTGGAAGACATTGGCAAAAAATATCACCGTTTAAGACAGAGTTCTATTGATGAAGAACTATTTGATGTGGTCTCGGGCTTTGAGGCTTTGAGAAAATAACTTTTGGAATAATTATTTATTTCGTATGTATTCAATCATCTCTTTAAACAAGAATTGTGTTTTAAAAATGGTAAACGTTTTTTAAAAGTAAAATCATTAACAATGGTGACAGATCGTGAGGAAAATTTAATGAACAAAGAAAAAAAAATTACCACATTATTCCTTGATATCGGCGGCGTGCTACTTTCTAATGGGTGGGGACATGAATTCAGATACCTGGCTGCTAAAAAATTTCATTTAGACTTTGCAGAATTCGAGATACTACACTCCCTGCTGTTTGTTGTTTATGAAGAAGGGAGGATAACACTTGCTGAATACCTTGAAAGAGTTGTGTTCTATCAAAAGCGTGATTTTACGTATAGTCAATTCAAAAATTACATGTTCTCTTTAACTACTCCTGATACCAAAATGATAGAGCTTATTAAAAAACTGAAAGAAGAATATAAATTGAAAATAATTGTAGTCAGCAATGAGGCAAGAGAATTGAATGAATACCGGATTCAAAAATTCCAGTTGAATAGTTTTGTCGACTTTTATGTGTCCTCTTGCTATGTTCATGTAAGAAAACCAGATGCAGCTATTTTCAGAATGGCGCTTGATGGTGCACAGGTTCCGGTAGATCAAATCTTATATATTGAAGACGTGCAAATGTTTGTAGATGTTGCTTCAGATTTAGGTATCACGGGTATCAGGCACACCGATTATTCGTCAACTTTCAATGCGTTAGGGGCTTTAGGTTTACAAACGAATTAAACTAAAATCATTTATGCATAAAGAAGATTGCATATTATCTATTAACGGCGGTTCATCCGGAATCAAATTTTCTTTATATAGAATTAAAGACCCAATTGAGCAGTTGCTGTATGGAGAGTTAGAAAACACGCGTACCAAAAAAGCGAAGCTAAATTTTAATAATGTTCTTGACAAACAAAAAAGCAGTTTTAATATAGAGGCTGCCGATCATGAGCAGGCTGTAAATCATTTGATTGACTGGCTGGAGAAACAGGAATATTTTGATTCGATCAAAGCAATAGGACATCGCATTGTTCATGGGATGAAACATACCGAACCTGAATTAATTACTGATGAATTATTAGATGAACTAAAAAAAATCATTGCTTTTGATTCTGAACATTTGCCGGAAGAAATCAAATTGATAGAAGTGTTTAATAAGCGTTACCCAGATTTAAAACAAATTGCTTGTTTCGATACTTCATTTCATACTTCCATGCCGCATCTTGCAAAATTAATATCTATTCCACGACGCTATTTTGAAATGGGGATTCAGCGATATGGTTTTCATGGACTTTCATATGGATACCTGATGCAAGAACTCGAAAATATTGCAGGAACGGAAACAGCGAAGGGTAAAATAATATTGGCTCACCTGGGCAATGGTGCAAGCCTTGCAGCTGTCAAGGATGGTACAAGTGTTGATACCAGTATGGGATTTACGCCCACATCCGGGTTGATGATGGGAACACGGACCGGTGATCTTGACCCTGGTGTTGCAGTGTATTTGATGCAACATGAAAAGTTTTCACCAGAGAGATTTAATCATCTTATTAATCATGAATCAGGTTTAGTGGGAATATCAGAAACAAGCGCTGACATGCGGGAATTAATAGATTCTGAAGTTGTTGATAGCCGCGCTGCTGAAGCGATTGAGCTATTTTGTTATCAGACAAAAAAATGGATCGGTTCTTTTACTGCTGTGCTTTCTGGACTCGATTGCCTCGTTTTTTCGGGAGGTATTGGCGAGCATTCGCCGGAAGTGAGAAGTAAGATATGTGACAGTCTTGGTTTCTTGGGAATTGAACTGGATGAAATAAAGAATATAAATAATGAGACAATTATTTCTACGGACAGAAGCAAAGTAGATGTATATGTCATTAAAACCAACGAAGAATTAATGATCGCAAAACTTGTTTGCAATACTTTGAATTACGCAACTAAAAGTATTGACAGCGGAATTAAATGAACTAAAAATTAAATATGTGAATAATATAACTATTACCGGCAATTGTGTAATAGCCAGAGTAATTAATGTACGTACCTTCTTAACAAGTAAAAAAACTGATTCACACTTACGAAATAGAGTAATGAAAACACTTCAGGTAATGGCAGGAAGAATGGTATGCAACTTATGCAAGTGATGAAGCACGAAAATTATTATTACTGGGGAATGCATATGGGTTGGTGGTTTTTTATGCTTGTTATTGCTATAGTAATAGCAGGGTGGATTGCCTCGTTACGAAAATGAAAATAAAAAATATCATAAAAAAAAGTATCATGACTATTCAATTAAACACAGACAAAAATTTACGGGTGCATGAAGAATTTGGCACCAAGCTAGATGATTTATTATCGCAAGAGTTAAGCAGGTTTAGTGAACACATAACACGATTGGAAGTGCATCTATCAGATGAGAACGGTTCCAAAGAAAGCGCAAATGATAAAAGATGTTTGCTTGAAGCCCGTCTTGAAGGCAGACAGCCAATTGCTGTCACCGCAATGGCAAATACTTATGAGCTTGCCGTTAACAGTGCGATTGATAAGTTAAAGACTTCGCTTGATACAATACTTGGTCGGATAAGGAGTCATCAGCGGGGTTGAATAATTTGGCCCTTGGAAATAATGTAATTCACGATAATGGAATAATAAAATATATAAAATGAACCAGACTATAAATATTTCTGAAAGAGAATATGAAGCACTACTTAAATTTCCAGTATATGTATCCCTGCTTGCAGCAAATAGCGATAGTCAACTTGATGAAGCAGAAAAAAAAGCAGCGATCAAATTCTCTCACATAAAAACATATTCTTGTGATCCACTGCTTGCTTCATTTTATGATGAAGCTGATAAGGCCTTTGAAAATAATATGCTGCAACTTGATAAAAATTTACCGGAAAAAAAAGAAGAAAGAGTTGCTGTTATCAAAAAAGAATTATTAGATCTCGAAAAAATTGTATTAAAGCTGGGAAAGGAATATACCACCGTAATGCATCGAAGCATGAAGTCATTTAAAGAACATGTATCAAAAGCACATCACAATGTATTTGTAGATTTTATTTTTCCTATGCCTATAGAGGGTCTAACCTATTAGTTTAATGAAGTAATCTTAAAATTACAAAAGATGATAAAATATTATGAATTGTCAGGAATGAGCTGTAGTGGTTGTGTAAACAGTGTAAGGAAAATATTACTGCAACTTCCGGATATTACCGCGGCTGAAATCCAATTGAATCCGCCAACTGCGGTGCTTACTATGAATAAGCCGATTGCCTTGGAAAAATTGCAGAAACAACTTAACCAATCAGGGAATTATACAATCAGAGATGCCGTTAAAAGCATAAATCACTATCGATGAAAGAATATTATGGCACTTTATCAGAAACGATTAATGGATTAAAAAAAGCTGGCTATACTGTGGACTTTAATATTCCTGAAGAGTATATGGTTTATAATCAGGCAGGTCTAATATTATCACCTGATGATTTTGAAATTGATAAAGTTTTTCGGTTTGAGGGAGAAACAAATCCAGATGATCAATCAATATTATTTGCCATTTCCTCAACAAAGTCTGGAATGAAAGGTCTGTTGGTAAACGGTTATGGAATTTCTTCAGATGAAATATTTAATAACGTAATTGAAAAATTGAAAACACATCTTTAAAATAAAATATAATGGACCACTCCTCGATGAACCATAGCAATATGAACCATGGGCCTAATCCGCCAATGGGGCATGTAGGGCACAACCACCACGCCATGATGATCGCAGATTTCAGAAAGCGATTTTATGTTGTGCTGGTGCTTTCTATTCCTATTATCTTGCTTTCAGCCATGATACAGCAATTCATTGGTGTTGACTGGCAATTTTCAGGATCCTCCTATATTTTGTTTGCATTGTCAACTATAGTGTTTGTTTACGGGGGATGGCCGTTCTTAAAAGGATTGGTGACTGAGCTAAAGGAAAAGAATCCGGGCATGATGACGCTTATAGGATTTGCTATTTCGGTTGCCTACATCTATAGCACCGCCACAGTTTTTGGTTTAAAAGGAATGGACTTCTACTGGGAACTGGCAACACTTATTCTTATCATGTTGCTGGGACATTGGATAGAAATGAAATCTATCGCCGGAGCTTCTAAAGAACTGGAATTATTAGTGCAATTAATGCCAGCAGATGCCCACATGGTAATGGATGATAAAGTGCACGATGTAAAAACAGATACATTAAAAGAGAAAGATATCATTCTTGTTAAACCGGGAGAAAAAGTAGCGGCGGATGGAATTATATCTGAAGGTGAAAGCTATTTGAATGAATCGATGCTCACTGGAGAATCGAAGCCTGTGAAAAAGATAAAGGGAGATAAAGTAATTGCAGGTTCGATCAATGGAAATGGTTCTATTAAGATTACTGTATCAAATGCAGCAAAAGACTCCTATCTGTCTCAGGTAATAAAACTGGTGGATGATGCACAAAATGCAAAATCGAAAACGCAATTGCTTGCAGATAAAGCCGCAAAATGGTTAACACTGGTTGCATTGGTTGCAGGGATATCTACTTTTTTATATTGGTATATAACTGGTCAAGCTTTGGATTTTGCCATGGCAAGGATGGTTACGGTAATTGTTATCTGTTGCCCGCATGCATTAGGGTTGGCTGTACCGCTAGTAGTTGCTAAATCTACTTCTCTGGCAGCAAAAAGCGGATTACTCATCAAGAACAGAACATCATTTGAAAATGCAAGAAAAATAACCACCATCGTATTTGACAAAACCGGAACCCTTACTGTTGGAAAATTTGAAGTCTCAAAAATAGTGTCGCTGCAAAAGGATGTAAACGAAAATGAATTGATAAGGCTTGCATCTGC
>JBBRHM010000110.1:0-12862 GCA_038222655.1 Chitinophagales bacterium
GCTATAATATGGAAGAACATAAAACAGATAAAAGTTATTATGATCTGCTAGCCTCAGAAGCAAGACTTACCACGTTTGTTGCCATCGCCCAGGGTAAACTTCCGCAGGAAAGCTGGTTTGCACTCGGAAGACAATTGACGAGTGTAGGTTCTTCACCTTTGCTGCTTTCCTGGAGCGGTTCTATGTTTGAATATCTTATGCCTTTACTCGTGATGCCGGCTTACGAAAATACTTTGCTTGATGAAACGGGTCAGGCCATTGTACAGAAACAAATAGATTATGGACGAAAACGAGGCATACCGTGGGGTATTTCTGAATCAGGATATAACCTGGTTGATGCTAATCTTAATTATCAGTATCGAGCTTTTGGTGTACCGGGTACGGGATTTAAGCGCGGCCTGGGTGAAGATTTGGTTATTGCTCCATACGCAACCATTATGGCCCTTATGGTGGATGCCGAAAAAGCGTACAGAAATTTAAAACACATGTATGATGAAGGCTTTCATGGACGATACGGATTTTTTGAAGCGGTTGATTATACGCCTTCCCGTTTACCAAGGCGACAAACAAATGCTATTGTACGTTCCTTCATGGCGCATCATCAGGGAATGAGCCTTTTATCGTTGGGATATGTTTTGCTGGATAAGCCCATGCAGAAAAGATTTGAAGCCGAAGCGCAATTTAAGGCAACCCTGCTTCTGTTACAGGAAAGGATACCACGGATCACAACATTTTATTCTCCGGGAGTGCATATTGCAGATGCCAGTGCTATGCCAGACATAGATACACCTATGCGTGTTATCAATACACCACAGACAGAGATACCTGAAGTACAGTTATTATCAAACGGCAGGTATAATGTAATGATTACAAATGCCGGTGGTGGGTATAGTCGGTGGAAAGATATTTCTGTTACCCGTTGGCGTGAAGATAGTACGGCTGATAACTGGGGAAGTTTCTGTTTTATCCGCGATCTCGAAACCAATGCCAACTGGTCAACTGCACATCAGCCGACCCTTCAGCTGGGAGAAAATTATGAAGCTGTTTTTTCGCAGGGCCGTGCAGAATTCAGGCGCCGTGATCACGGACTGGAAACACATACCGAAATTGTAGTATCTCCGGAAGATGATGTTGAACTGAGACGTGTACATATCACCAATCGTTCACGTAAAAAAAGGTTCATCGAAATTACCAGCTATGCAGAGGTAGTACTTACCTCTGATATGGCTGATGCGGCACATCCTGCATTCAGTAATTTGTTTGTGCAAACAGAAATTATTCCACAGCGTAATACAATCATTTGTACACGCAGACCACGTTCTGCAGATGTGCAGATGCCATTCATGTTTCATCTCATGAAAGTGTATAATGCTGAAGTGAGTCATATTTCTTACGAAACAGACCGTGTACAATTTATTGGACGTGGTAACACTATCCATAACCCACGCATTCTTCAGCAACAGAAGCCTTTATCTGATACGCAGGGGTTTGTATTAGATCCGGTGATGGCCATTCAATACCGTATCAGTATTGAACCGCAGGCTTCTGTCATTGTTGATCTGCTAACGGGTATTGGCGAAACAAGTGAAATATGCCGTGCAATGGTAGAAAAATACCAGGATCGACACATGGCTAACCGTGCTCTGGAACTTGCATGGACACATAGTCATATTATTTTGCGCCAGATAGATGCTGTAGAAACAGATGCACAGATGTATGGACGATTAGCGGGGTCAATCATATTCGCTAATCCATCTTTACGCGCCGAAGCGGGTATTCTCATCAAAAACCATCGTGGCCAGTCTGGCTTATGGGGGTATGCTATTTCTGGTGATCTTCCTATAGTGTTATTGCAGATTGAAGACTCTGCAAATATTGAACTCGCTAAGAAACTTGTACAGGCACATGCTTACTGGCGTTTGAAAGGTTTACTGGTTGATCTGATTATATGGAACGAAGATCATGGGGGCTACCGGCAAACATTACAGAATCAACTATTAGGTATTGTGGCACCCGGTATTTCTGTAAATGTGAGGGACCAGGATCAGCCGGGAGGAATTTTTATCCGCTCCGCCGATCAGATTTCAAATGAAGACAGAATATTATTCCAGAGTGTGGCAAGAATAGTAATATCAGACAGGTTGGGTTCACTTGAAGAACAAATAAATAGGCGCAGTAAATTAAAAGGTACTATTCCTTATTTCACTCCTTCCAAGTTTCATGCTACTGTGGCCACTTCTGTAACGCCACCAGAAAACCTTTTATTCTTTAATGGACTGGGAGGGTTTTCTCCGGATGGGAAAGAATATATTATTACCACAACTCCCTCAAAAAGAACACCGGCACCGTGGGTAAATGTATTGGCCAACCCACATTTTGGAACAGTTATTTCTGAAAGCGGCCAATCGTATACCTGGATTGATAATGCACATGAGTTGCGGTTAACGCCATGGCATAATGATCCGGTATCGGATACTGCAGGCGAAACTTTTTACCTGCGTGATGAAGAGAGTGGCCGTTTCTGGTCGCCAATGCCTTTACCTAACCGGGGCAAATCATCTTATATAACGCGACATGGATTTGGCTACAGTATTTTTGAATACAGTGAAGATGGTATCCATTCCGAAATATGTGTCTATGTTGATTTGGAGGATGCAGTAAAATTTATTGTTTTAAAACTGCATAATGTTTCCGGAAGACAAAGGCGCTTTTCTGCAACAGGGTATGTTGAATGGGTATTGGGAGACCTTCGTTCAAAAAACCAAATGCATGTGATTACAGAAATAGATCCTGCCACAGGAGCCATATTTGCCCGCAATGCTTATAACAAAGAATTTGAACAACGGGTTGCTTTTTTTGATGTGGATGAACCCAACCGTATGTATACTGCCGACCGAACAGAATTCATAGGCCGTAACGGAACATTGATTAATCCCAACGGGATGAACAGGGCAAGACTTTCAGGCAGAACAGGCGCAGGACTGGATCCCTGCGCGGCCATGCAGGTTAGTTTTGAACTGGGAGAAGATGAAGAAAAAGAAATTGTATTTCATTTAGGTACAGGGAAGGATACAGCCGATGCGGAAGATCTTGTAAAAAAATACAGGAACCCATCAACTGCTGCAGATGCATTGAAAAAAGTAAAGGACTATTGGGATCATACTTTAACTACGGTTCAGATAAATACACCGGATGATGCGCTTAACATTCTTACCAATGGGTGGTTAAATTACCAGACAATTGCCTGCCGTATATGGGCAAGAAGTGGTTTCTATCAATCGGGTGGGGCTTTTGGATTCAGGGACCAGTTACAGGATACTTTATCCTTGCTGCATACACATCCGGAACTGGTAAAAGATCAGATTCTATTGTGTGCATCAAGACAATTTAAGGAAGGCGATGTACAGCACTGGTGGCACCCGCCAATGGGTAGAGGCGTGCGTACTACCTGTTCAGATGATTTTTTATGGCTGCCATTTGTAACTGCAAGGTATGTGCTTACTACCGGAGATACCAATATACTGGACATACCGGCTCATTTTCTGGAAGGCAGGGCATTAAATGTAGGTGAAGAATCTTACTATGATCTTCCTATCCGTTCTGATGAATCTGCCACATTATACCAGCACTGTGTAAGAGCAGTGGAACATGGATTGCGTTTTGGACAACATGGCCTGCCACTGATGGGTTCCGGCGACTGGAACGATGGTATGGATAAAGTAGGTGAGCATGGAAAAGGTGAGAGTGTGTGGTTGGCTTTCTTTCTTTACACCATACTGCAGCAATTTATGGAAGTGGCTGCATTGAGAAATGATACGGTCTTTATTGAAAAAATACAATCAGCATCAGCAAAATTAAAAGCAGATATCAATACCTCTGCCTGGGATGGAGAATGGTACCGCCGGGCTTATTTTGATGATGGAACCCCATTGGGATCCGCATCAAACGAGGAATGTAAAATAGATTCCATTGCCCAGAGCTGGTCTGTATTATCTGGTGCAGGTGAAGAAACCAAAACTAAATCAGCAATGGCTGCTGCTGATAAATACCTGGTAAATAAAGAAACCGGTATCATCCAGTTATTTGATCCGCCTTTTGATAAATCAAATCTCAATCCGGGCTATATAAAAGGATATGTACCCGGTGTACGGGAAAATGGTGGTCAATATACACATGCCGCAATCTGGCTGGTGATGGCATTTGCTGCTATGGGGGATAACGAAAAAGCATGGGAGTTGATTAAATTAATTAACCCTATAAACCACGGTGGAGATGAAGAGAGCATGCATACCTATAAAGTAGAACCTTATGTTATTGCTGCAGATGTGTATGGTGTTCCGTTACACAAAGGAAGGGGTGGCTGGACATGGTATACAGGTTCTGCCGGCTGGATGTACCAGCTCGTTATTGAGTCATTTATTGGGTTAAAGAAAAAAGGCGATAGACTGCACTTCGAACCACGTGTTCCGGCAGCATGGAAAACATTCTCTATGTCATATCGGTTTATAAACACCCTGTATCAAATTTCCTTTAACCAGGTTACGGGTAAAAATGAAATACTCAAACTACTGATTGATGGTAATGAAAAAGCAGATAAACATATACCGCTAACGAATGATGGAATCACACACACTGTAGAAGTGTTTTTTTGATGTCCTCCGGTACATTGAAACAGGTTTCTATTGTAGTTAATGTAATATCCTAGACTATTGATCCAAGGCAAGGGTTTAATATTCGGAATAATTTTTCCACTCGGTATCAAGCTGGGGTAATAAAGTAAAGGGGGTTGCAGGCTTCAGCCACAAGGGTGCTATTTCCTATAGTGAGGTATGGACGATTTTCTTCTGCTTTAAAAGTCTTTATTAATTTTTGGAATCAGGTTCACGTGTAATAATAATAGATTCATTCGGATGATTTTTTTTCCAAATCCTCGCCATATGTTTCCATGATAAATATTTGATAGGGATATCATCACCCAACACCATACCCCAGGGCTTCAGGTGTGGAATCTTGTCAAAGCTTACTTTCAGGATAGCCAATGTGGGAATAGAGAGGAACATGCCAGATATACCGCCTAAAATCCCCCCCAGCAATACACCTACCACTGAAAAAAGTGAATTGAGTTTTACTTTGCCACCTACAATAGCCGGGAAAATAAAATTATTATCAAGTACCTGCACAACAATCAGTACTGCAATAATACCTATCGGTATGCTAATATCCTGCGTATAACTCATAGTAATCAACACGCCTACGATACCTGCAATGATCATTCCTATGTAAGGTATCAGGTTGAGGATCGCGGCCATTACGGCAATCAATATAACATATCTCGCCCCCACCAGCCATAAACCAAATGTGTTCAGGCAGGTTACAATTATCATTTCAATCAGCAAGCCGAGTATATAACTACTGATTACTTCTTTTGAGGCATCTATTACATCAAATATTCTTGGCGCATGATCTACCTCACAGAGATCCAGCAAAAACTTCATCAATAATTTCCGGTAATACAATATTAGGAAAGTATATAAGGGTATCAGCAGCAAATTATTAAGAATATCCGTAATGGAAAATAAAGCAGTGGTTACAAGGGAACTGCTATTAGTATTTAAGAGTGCTACCTGCTGGTTTAAAAAATTTCTTTTTACATGAAAATGATCAGCCAGCCATTTATTAATATTAAAAATATAGACCTCGAAGTTCTTTTCCAGTTGCGGCAGGTCTTTCATAAATGAACTTACCTGGGTAAACAGTAAATAAATAATGCCGAATACAATAATTGTCGCAAAAAATAAGGCAAGTAAGATGGCGAATACATTAGGTATGCCAAAACGCTTCAAACGTGTAATAACAGGTTGTAAACATAATGCAAATAATAAACCAAAATAAACCGGAAAAAGTATTCCATGTAAGATATAAACGAACCCGCCCAGCAGGGCTAGCATTAAAAGTACAAACGTGGTTTTGGCATAAAAAGGTAGCTCGGTGCTGGTAGTACTCATATTTTTTATATCGAAAAATATATGCCATGTATCCTGTAAGCCTGCCTCCCTTACTAAATACTGGGTGTATTTCTTTATCGGATAAAAAAATAGGGTGAAAGGGTAATTATTGTGGAATTTTTTCCTCAAAAAATAAAAGGATAGCCAAAACAGCTATCCTTTTAGACAATAGGGGATTGTCAGATGTTAATTTTATAATACTTCCAATGGAATGAATTTCTTGTTTTCCAGCTGTTTAAAGTGACGGGTAGTTACCCCGGTTACTTTTTTAAACTGGTTTGACAGATGACCTACGCTACTGTAATTCAATTGATAAGAAATTTCTGTGAGGTTTAGATTACTGTATACCAGTAGTTGCTTTACTCTTTCAATTTTATGGGCTATAATATAATCCTCAATACATATGCCTTTTGACTTTTTAAAAAGATTGGAGAGGTAGGTATAATCATATTTGAGTTTCTCACTTAAAAAACAGGAATATTTCTTATTTACAGGCTCTTCCGTATAATGTACCAGTTCTAATATAGAGTTTTTGATCTTTTCGATAAGGATACTTTTCTTATCCGTTATTAATTCCAGTCCAATCGTTAAGAGCGTATTCCTCAATTGCTCATGTTTAGATGGCAAAATATTCCCCTTAAAATCAATTTCACCCAGTTTAACGTCAGCATAATTAATTTTCAAATCAGCTAACACCTGTTTCACTGCCATTATACATCTATTACTGACCATGTTTTTAATGAGTAGCTTCATACAGTATTGTTTTTCTTAATGGATAAAAAAACGTTCCAACCGCCTTCTGTATACGCAAAAATGGGTGTGTTGATTTTATTACCCATTTTGAGTAAGGGCGATTGAATTTACTGTAAGAAACAGTGTTTATTTTTGTTCAGATGCTCTTTTGGCACGCTGTCTACTAGTATTGTATCCTTATTCATGCGCTATGTATCCGTTGAAACCGGGTTTGGGGTAGTGGCTATAGAATGCATCCCGTTTTTTTTCTGAAGTACTATTTCTGTTGCAGGCAGTTCCTATAATTATAAATATCACTACTAATGCTGCATAAATTCATTTCATAAGAATGTATTTGTTTTTAAATAAATGTTTCTTGTAAACATAAAAATTTTTGCCACTATTCTTCTACGATTTTATTAATAAAAAGAGTATATTTTTCTACGCTTTATGCTTACTTAATTAGTATAGATCAATTAATTTATTCGGTATGATATTTTTCCATTTCTGAGTATTATTTAATCTTAAAAAAAATAAAGATGGAAAACGTAAATGAAAAAAGAATGGTTACCGGTATGTTCCGTGATCGTGAAAGCGCAGAAAGGGCTTATGATGCATTAGAAGAAAAAGGGTATTCAAAAGATGAAATCAATGTGATGATGTCTGATGATACCCGTAAGAAATACTTCTCTGAAGATGATGATTCAGAATTAGGAAGTAAAGCGATGGAAGGTGCTGGTACCGGCTCTGCTATCGGTGGAACGGTAGGTGCTATTGCCGGAATTATTGCAGCTATTGGTACTAACTTGGTAATACCTGGTTTAGGATTAGTAATAGCGGGTCCTATTGCTGCAGGACTTGCTGGTGCAGGTGCCGGTGGTATTACAGGTGGTTTGATTGGTGCCTTAATTGGTTCAGGTATTCCTGAAGAGCATGCCGTAGAGTATGAAAAGGGAATTAAAGACGGTCATATTGTTATGGGCGTTAAGCCACGTACAGAAGAAGAAGCTGAATATATCAGCAATGACTGGAGAAATAACCGCGGCGAAAATATTTACAGGTAAGGTTGATGGTTTACGTAGATAACAGGGCATGTAAAACATGCCCTGTTATTTTAACTTCCATAACTGCTCTATATTCCCACCATCTCCGAAAGATATTCTTTCTCTGCCTTAAATGCTTTACGTGGCGTAAGTCCCAGCAGTTGGAACATCGCATTGTCCTCATCAAACCCGGGGTTGGGTGTGGTTAATAATTTATCACCGGCAAAGATTGAGTTGGCTCCGGCCATAAAACAAAAAGCCTGTTCCGCAATGCTCATATCTGTTCTGCCCGCACTTAATCTTACCATGGTTTTGGGCATTAATATTCTAGCGGTGGCAATCATGCGAACCATATCCCAGATGTCTACTTTTGTATTTTCTGCCAATGGCGTTCCTGCAATGGGTACCAAAGCATTAATAGGTACGCTTTCCGGATGTTCTGGCATAGTAACCAGGGTGTGCAGCATTTTTATGCGGTCATCATGTGTTTCCCCTAAACCAATAATACCACCGCAGCAAACCGTAACACCAGCTTTTCGCACATTATCCAATGTTTGTAAACGGTCATCATAGGTACGCGTGGTAATAATTTCGCTGTAATGTTCTTTGCTTGTATCTAAATTATGGTTGTAGGCATAGAGCCCTGCATCGGCCAATTTATGTGCTTGTTCAGCGGTTAGCATGCCTAATGTGCAGCACACTTCCATACCCATTTCATTAACGCCTTTTACCATGTCGAGTACCCTGTCAAAATCACGGTTATCCCTTACTTCGCGCCACGCAGCACCCATACAAAAACGGGTACTGCCCGCATCTTTTGCTTTTTGTGCGTAGGTTAGTACTTCGTCTTTCTGCATCAATGCCTGTACATCAACACCGGTATTGTAACGTGCCGCCTGCGGACAATAGGCACAGTCTTCGCTACAGCCCCCCGTTTTAATACTCAGCAATGTGCAAACCTGCACTTCGGCAGTATCATTATAGGTACGGTGAAGTGAAGCAGCTTTAAAAACAAGTTCCAGTAAAGGGGAGTGGTAAATATTTTTTATTTCTTCCAGGTTCCAGTTGTTGCGGATGTCTGACATAAAGTAATAATTTATAGGGCAAATATAGGGATAGTGAGTGGTCAGTTGTGAGGAGTGAGTGGTGAATTTTGAATGGGTAATGGGGCTTAGGATTTCTTTAAATAGACGATATGTCTCTACTCACCACTCACCACTCATCACTCACTATTTCGTATGAATATAATTTCTCCACTTCTCAATCACAGATGACATATCCTCCGGCAAAGCAGATTCAAAAAGCATTTCCTCTTTGGTAACGGGGTGTATAAACCCAAGGCTGCGCGCATGCAAGGCGCAACGTGGACAGAGTTCAAAACAATTGTCTACAAACTGTTTGTATTTGGTATATACCGTCCCTTTTAAAATTTTATCACCACCATATTCCCAATCATTAAAAAGCGTATGGCCAATATATTTCATGTGCACCCGTATCTGGTGTGTACGGCCTGTTTCCAGCACACATTCTACCAGGGTTACATAATTAAAACGTTCCAGTACCTTATAATGGGTGATAGCATGTTTTCCGGTTTCTCCCTCAGGGTACACATCAAACATTTTACGGTGCTGCTGGTGACGCGCAATATGTCCGGTAATGGTACCTGCATCCTTTTCCATATCGCCCCATACCAGTGCCACATATTTTCTTTTAACCGTATGATTAAAAAACTGTTTGGCCAGGTGTGCAGCAGCATCAGGGGTTTTGGCTAATACAATCAATCCGGTGGTGTTCTTATCTATTCTGTGTACGAGACCAAACCGGGGTAAAGTGTCTTCATCGATATCGGGTTTCTGCTGTTCCAGGTAATACGCTACGCCGTTTAGCAAAGTACCACTGTAATTACCTACACCGGGATGTACCACCATATTGGGTGGTTTATTCAGCACCATTACCGAATCATCTTCATACACAATATTCAGCGGTATGTTTTCGCGCTTGAGTATGGTATGTTCCGGATTGATAAGACTCATCAATAAAATCTCATCTCCCGGTTTTATTTTGTAATTACTTTTTATGAGTTTGCCATTCACTGTAACGAATCCGGCTTCAATACCCCTTTGTACTTTATTGCGCGTGGCACCCTCCAAATGCGTTTGCAGCCATTTGTCTATCCGTAAAGGCTCCTGTCCTTTATCAATGCTAAAGGTTTTTCGCTCATAGAGTGTTTCAGAACTTTCTTCCACCAGGTTTTCAATATCATCCTCCATGCCGTAAAAATATAACATTGGCCGGTAGTTTGGAGTTTGTGGTGTAGGTTTTCTATTGTTTTGATGAAGTCAATCAAGCAACAACCGCCGGCGAAATCATTACTGTTTCGTATTTTTGCAGGATGCAGGAAGTACTCTTTGAAGACCTTGGCACCAGACGCTATAAAGAAGTATGGGATTACCAGGAAGTGTTGCTGAAAATAAATACGGATGCAAAGTCAATGGCCCGTTTACAGGCATCTCCTGTGTCGTTAACCTTGCCTACGCAACATCATTTATTATTTGTTGAACATTATCCTGTTTATACACTTGGCAAGAGTGGCAAAAGTGAGCATGTATTAATTGATGAGGAGCAAAGAAATGAAAAAGGCATTGAATACTTTCATATAAACCGTGGAGGCGATATTACTTTTCATGGTCCCGGACAACTGGTAGGTTATCCCATTCTCGATTTGGAAAAATTCAAAACCGATCTTGGCTGGTACCTGCGCAATCTGGAGGAAGTGATTATTCTTACTATGGCCGAATACGGACTAAAGGGAGATAGAAGTGCCGGGGAAACCGGCGTTTGGATCGATCCTGCCATTGCCGGTAAAGAACGAAAGATATGTGCCCTGGGTATTAAATGCAGCCGCTGGATCACCATGCATGGATTTGCTTTTAATGTGAATACTGCGATGGATTATTTTGAACATATAGTTCCCTGTGGTATACAGCATAAACAGGTTACCTCTCTCGAAAAAGAACTGGGCCATCCTGTTCCCATGGATGAAGTTAAAAATAAAGTGAAAAATAATTTTGAAAAAGTATTTGCGTGCAGGTTGTTGGGCCATGTACTACCCACTCCCTTAATCCCTCGATAAGAAAAATTTATTCTTCTCCTTCAATTTATCATCTTCAAACAATTCAAAAGAGAACCAGCCGGCATGAATAAAATTGGTTTTATCCAGTAACAGTTCTGCTTCTTTAAGTGATTTTATTTGAAATAATTCAGAGGAATCATCATCATAGAAAACAATACGGTACCTATGTTGCTTTACAAGGGGGAGCAGAATTTTTACATACCCTTTGCTATTGGTAAAAACATAGGAAGATTGCTGCCAGGCATATTTTACTGTATACGGATGTATGTCCAGGCGATAGGTATCAATATAGAATAAAGTATCTCTTGTGCGCATGGCCAATGAATCCCTGAATTTTTTATACTGGGTCATCTGTAGTTTTACCAGGAGGCTGTTATTACGAAAGACAGATATATATTCAGGTTTTATTACAAAAGGCCTTAACTGTATATGTGTCTGATCAATTACATAGAGACTATCTTTTGTTTTAGAAGCAATAGAATCTTTAAATCTTTCATAGGCAGTTTCTGTAAGGTCGCCCAGTAGTCCATTTTTTTGAAAAACAGTAAAAATTTTTCTGTTGCCTTTGACCTGTGAGGGTAACCATTCAACGGTATGGTCGTTTATTCTGCGAAGAAGGTCACTGGTTTTGTTAATCGAATCTTTAAAGCGGTTGTATTGATCCTTATTTAGTTTGAAGACTTCTGACTGCCTGATATAAATGCTAATGGGCGACTGGTCCGAAATGGCGTTGATGTTTCTTTTTCTGGAATCAGCATTGGGCAATGGCATCTCAATTACCGGGTTAGTCATTCTTATATAAACCGGTGTGGAGCTTGAAAAATAATAGGCACCACCCTGCAATACATAAAAGAGGCGGTAATAAGATTTAATACCCAGTAAAGGTTTATTGTCAACAAAACCATTAGCAGGAAGCTCAGGTGAAAGACTGGAAAAAATGGTCCTGAAATCATTAAGACTGTCCGCGGAACGTTGCACCGATATTTGAATGCAGGTTTCATAAGGGTTGTTCCAGCTGATCTGCACTTTTCCTTTGGATAGTTCTCTCAGCATGAAATCCGGTAGCGGATTCTGTGCATGCGAAGAGACAGATAGTATTCCCAAAAAAATTAAAATGGGCACGCTGCGTAAATACTTCATTATTGGCAAATATAAAAAATGTATCGTTATTAAAAAGGTAATGTACCCAAAGGAAGAGAATAATTTCCCTGCAACCCGCCGCTATGGATTAACAGCAACCTGCTTCCTTTTTGAAAATAATCTTTATTGTTTATCAAATCCTGTACCGCAAAAAAAAGCCGGGAAGTATACACAATATCTGTGGGTACAGCATGGTTAAACCAGACCTCTTTCATATACGCAACCAGTAAGGGTGGGTGTTTGGCATATCCTCCAAAATGATAGTCATGCAATAGTGAAAACGGTTTCCCCGCTTCAGTATCGTTCAATAACCCCCTTACTTCTTTTTCCAGGGTAAAATTATTTTTCAGAACGCTGATGCCCGTTACCTGCTGAGCTGGCAGCGCTCTTTTAATAAGTCCGGCCATCATGGTGCCGGTTCCCACCGCACAGCAGATATGGGTATAAGCACTGGTATCAACAACCTCTAAAATAGTGGCAGCCCCTTCAGCTCCTTTTTTTCCATATCCTCCTTCCATTATCCAGTACCAACCGGGCTGGGACTCTTCCTCCCTAATCTTTTCTTTATCCCGATACCTGCTGCGATCAACAAAACGCAAATCCATCCCATATTCCTTTGCTGCAGAAAGGGTAGGCATTAAGCCTGCAGGCATTTCTCCCCTTATATAACCAATACTATTTAGTCCAATTTGGCTCGCTGCAAAAGCGGTTGCTACAATGTGGTTAGAATAAGCGCCCCCGAATGTGGCAATGGTATGGCTGCCATAGGCAAGGGCATCTGCTAAATAATATTGCAATTTGAACCATTT
>JBBRHM010000111.1:0-12669 GCA_038222655.1 Chitinophagales bacterium
TCATTCTGGTTCCAAAATCAGTTCCGTCTGTGCTTGTATGGCCTGGGCGAGCGGATTTACTGCCTATATCTATCGCATGAAATTGGGCAGTTTGCGCAAGAGCCCTGTTTATAGAAAACATGGGTAGTCTGCCAGACCTCATAAGATCTGCACGCAGGCTTTTCGCCTCTTGTCCATTTAATTGGGGGAAACAAAGGATTGCAGGAGCAATAACACTGTCCCAAAATCTGGAAGGATTATTTCTACATAGGTTTATCCAGTATAAAAAATCCCTGGCCCGGGCGGAGAGGTCCTTAAAATTATACTGTGTTTGATTCCATTGATCAACTGTTGTATCCCGTATAACGGGTTCGGGCAAATGCTTTGCGTCTAATTCAATACTTGCCATTTGACCGAAGGAAAATAACGGGAACAAGAAACAAATAAACAAGCCCTTACGCATTCATCTATTTTTTTCAAATAAATGCAAATATTGATCCTCTTTCTGCCGCATTACAGCAATTTCACTTTTCTTTTTATCTCTATAGCCACATAGATGAAGGGCACCATGAAAGATTACCCTCAAAATTTCTGATTCGTATAGCTGATCGTGTTCCCTGGCATTTTCTTTAACCCGGTCTATACTGATATATATTTCAGCTTCAACAGGCTCCTTAGTAGCTGACAGAGGAAACGTAATAATATCAGTAAGATAATCGTGTGCTAAAAATTTCCGGTTCATACGCAGAAGATATTCGTCTGAACAAAAAACATAGCTAATGGCAGACAGGGGCCTCTTCTCTTTTACAAAAATGGATTCTATACACTCCTTTAAAATCCTTTTATCTGTAATCAGCAATCTCCTGTCTGCACTATGAAATCTAACTTTGGCCATGGGTGAAGTATTACTCCAAAATTCGTAACAAAAAGCTATGCTACCGCTTTACCTTTAAACAATATTCTAAGGTGATGAAACGATTGTCAGAGTTAGCGATTGGTCAGAATGCAGTAATCCACTCATTTGAAAAAGATGAGATTTTTATAAAACTGATGGAAATGGGATGTATCCCCGGTGAATCTGTTAAGGTAGAACAGATTGCCCCCCTGGGGGATCCGATCTCTATTTCAGTAGCAGGATACCACCTGAGTTTGCGGCTCAATGAAGCCTACAGTATTTTTGTAGAGACGGCTAACCAATCATAACACATTGACTATCAATCTTATAAATGAATATCGGCCTTTACTTTGGTTCTTTTAACCCCGTTCATATCGGGCACCTGATCGTAGCCAGTCATGTAGCAAACAACACTGATATGCAACAGGTTTGGTTTGTTGTATCCCCTCAAAATCCCTTAAAACCTTCTGCTGTTTTATTGAATGAATACCATCGCCTGCATCTAGTTAGGGTTGCCGTGGAAGATGACCCGCGTTTGAAACCCTCTGAAGTAGAATTTAAACTACCCAGACCTTCTTATACCATCGACACGCTTACTTACCTACAGGAAAAATATCCTCAGCATGTATTTTCTATCATCATGGGAAGCGACAGCTTTCAAAACCTGCCGCGATGGAAAAACTTTGAATTATTAGTAAAGAATTATCCGTTCATTATTTATGAGAGGCCTGGATTTGAGGTTACTGATTTCTGGAACTCAAAATTTACGGTTCTCAAAGCTCCACTCCTCGAAATCTCTGCTACTAATATCCGCAACAACCTGAAAGAGGGAAAAACCATTCGCTATCTCGTGGCTGAAAAAGTAAGGGAAGAAATTGAGCGCAATAATTATTACAAATAAAACCGGGCTTGCTTAAATAGCGACCGGCGATTTATTTTCTGTTCATGATCCGGTTTTCCTTTTGTATAGCAACAATGATCAACTTTTTTGTCGTACCGCAAGCATGAAAAAAGGCCCTGTAATTACAGAGCCTCCTACCTTAATTTTTTTCCGGTGCTTAAAAGAACTTAGCACGGTTATCCTTTATATCGGCAGCCTTTTTAAGAGCGTCTAATCCACGATAAGAAACCATACGTGTGCTTTGCAACATGTTCTGCTTTAGTGTTAACTGATCTATGTTAGACGTTTTGGCACTGGTACTTTCTGCTTTGATCGCAAATACTCCCGTAGCGCCGGCAATGGGTTCACTATTTTTTCCCTGAAGGTTTTTGTTAAAAGCTGCCCCAATTACTTTAGGCTCACTTCCCACACCTGCAATGAAAGGAGCAGAAAAACTAAGGCTATCAGCACGCAAAACGGTGGTACCGGTGCTGGTAGAATACGCTTCCAGTGTGTTTCCTTTAAATTTGGTATCAATAATAATCTTTGCTTTCTTTTCATTTCGAAGAATGGTTTCAACAGTGGGTCTTGCTTCGGGAACCGACATTAACCCCGCTTTATTAACGGAGGTTATCATCGCTACCACATATTTATCACCCATTTCTACGGGGTCAGAAATATCGCCTATGCCATGTTCATATATCCAGCGCACCGTGGTCCGGTTTGATCCAAGGCCCGGAATAACAAAGTCATTCTGTTTGATGTCATTCGCGGTTAAAATCTGCTTATTCTCTTTAGCTGCATTGGCATTATATTGTTTAGCATTCTTTGCGGAAACAGCAAACTGAGCGGCTGCGGTACTTGCGGCACTTATCGTTTCTCCGCTTGGTGCAATTGTTTTTGCCAGGTATGCTATTTTATACGCTGGATTAGAGCCTTTTTGCCCTAACACTTCCATATAATGGTAACCAAATTCTGTTTTTACCACTCCTTTGGTACCCGCTGGTTTATCGAATGCAAAATCATTAAAAGCCAGGGTCATCTGTCCCTGTGGAAAATAATCATAAATACCACCCTTGTCTTTACTTCCGGGATCATCAGAATATTTTACAGCCAGCGCTGCGAAATCGGCGCCGCTTTTTACCGCAGTTTCAATACTGTCAACCAGCTTTTTTCCAACACTATCGGCACGGATTACCTGACCGCTTCTTGGATCAGCTGTTGCAATTAATATATGGCGCACTTTTACACTATCCGGCCACTGTTTGATGCCGACCATTTTAGCGATCACATAATTCTGAGCATCCAGATAGGGTCCCAGTAAACCCCCAAGCGGTATCCGGGTTAGAGAGTCTTTATTTACCTGCTGCATTTTGCTTTTGCTAAAATAGCTGTTATAATAAGGTACATCTGTACCGGACTTGGCCAAAAAAGCTTCGGGATCGTTGGCAACTGCAAAATCATTTTTCAATGCCGTTATCTGAGTCAGTACAGCAGCAGAGTCAGCCGTGCTTGGTGCGGCGCTAAATGTGACATATGAAATATTTCTTGTCTCCTCCTGCTTTTTAAATTCTTTATTATGCTTCTTTTCATAAGCAAGGATATCGTCATCGCTAACTTTGGCCAGGCTATCCGTTATAGAGGCATAGGGTACATATATATAAGAAAAAGAAGTGATCGCATTATTATCGGCCTGCTGTTTTTCCAGTATCCATTTAGGCAGATAGGCCGCCTGCATTAATAAGTTCTGGTATTTTGTTCGGAGGGCTTGCTGAATAGACGGCTCTATATACACAGTATTGATCATCTTAACCTGTTCCGTATTCTTACTTTTTTTGAGTTGTGCAAATGCCTGTTTCGCATTATTAACCATAAACACACCCGTTTTAGGATCGGTAAACTCCTGGCGCAGTGGCGAATTCTCTCCGAAAAGAATATCACTCAATTCTTTGGGCGTTACCTGCAAACCCAGTTTGCCATATTCCTGGTTTAACACCACTTTTTCCACTTCCTGGTTCCATACCGAACCAATCAGTTGTTCGCGGGTGGCGCCCTGTGCACCATACATTCGTTCCTGGAGGGCGAGCTTTTCATCAAAATCACCTTTTTCAATCTTTTCCCCGTTTACTTTACCAATTGTAGTAGAATTAGAAAAAGTGCTTCCTCCCCGTCTTACCCCATCCTGCAGAATAAAAGCAATCAGAGCAAGAGCAATGATACCAAAGATGATCCAGGCCCCTTTGTCACGAATACGTTGAATTACAGACATAAAATGTTTAGTTAGTATGAATTAGTTGGTGCCGCTTTTAGCGGGAGGCAAAAATAGGGGAATAAAACATTAGAACAAATTGTGCAAAACCCTAAATAAGACAGGAAAACCGCGGTTTTCGTGTAATTATCTATTTCCTTTTTATTTTATTTTCCGTACCGAGGAAGAGAAAACAAAAAAACGGACGATTAAGAAATGCACACAGCTCTGTATATAAGGGTAAAATGCAGTGGAGAAATCGGCTTTTTCAGGTTGACTATGTTGGTAGGTTTGGAATAAATAAACAGAGAGTATATATAAAAGAATGTTTTATCAAAACTCACTTGTACTTTATCCCTGTTAATCCACAGTGTAAGAAAAGTGTATAGTAATATAAAAAGTATGTGTATTGTGTAATTACACACTGTTAATAAAATAAGTAAAGCCGTTATATATATAAACAATGGATGTGGGTAAGGATGTTAATTATGGTGAATAACCGCTGGGTGATTAACTTTGCACTTTGGGGATAAGAAAGTTATCACGATATTAACACCCGTAATAATAGTAGTTAAGTTTTATAAAAAGGTATTATTAAATACTATTACAATAGTTATGAACATTGCAAAACAAACGGTTATAGAAAAAGGATTTTTAGATATAGAAATTGATCCGCATCTCGATCTTTTTGCCGAGATTGAGCATCTAAAAAAAAAGAAAAATGCAGTCATCCTTGCGCACTACTACCAGGAACCCGATATACAGGATGTTGCAGATTTTATTGGAGATAGCCTGGGTCTGGCACAGAAAGCCCGTGAAACCGATGCCGATATTATTGTTTTTGCCGGCGTACACTTCATGGCCGAAACTGCCAAGATATTAAATCCTACAAAAAAAGTATTACTACCTGATTTAAGAGCCGGTTGTTCCCTTGCAGACAGTGCACCAGCCCCACTATTCAAGGCTTTTAAAGATAAATACCCTGATCACCTGGTTATTTCGTACATCAATTGTACCGCTGATATTAAAGCCTTAAGTGATATTATCTGCACCAGCGGTAATGCAGAAAAGATCATTGAAAGTGTGTCTTCCGAACAGCCCATTATTTTTGCACCTGATAAAAACTTAGGTGCTTATCTCAATAAAAAAACAGGAAGGAATATGGTGTTATGGAATGGCGCCTGTATGGTACACGAAATCTTCAGTCTTGAAAAAATAACTAAATTAAAGATCCGTCATCCGCAGGCAAAATTAATTGCACATCCTGAATGCGAAGAAGCAGTATTACGCGTGGCAGATTATATTGGCAGTACCACGCAGTTATTAAAATATTCTCAAACAGACAGTGCCTCACAATACATAGTGGCCACTGAAACAGGTATACTGCACCAGATGCAGCAGAACAGTCCTTACAAGACCTTTATACCTGCACCCCCTACTAACAGTTGTGCCTGCAATGATTGTCCCCATATGAAGCTGAATACCCTGGAGAAACTTTATATATGCATGGAATATGAGAAACCAGAAATCATTATGGATGAAAACCTAAGGCTGGCTGCCAAGAAGCCTATGGACAGGATGATGGAAATAAGTAAGGCAGCGGGTTTGATAGGGTAAGAAAAAGCCGAGCGTTTTTAAGATATTAGTACACCCTTATGTTTATACAGTAAAAAATAGCTACCTAACCATTTTGGAAAGCGGCATACTATTAGCAGGTAATACATCTTATTTATTACAGCATGTCAACAGAAGCACCGAAGAAGTCCTGGTTAGTTAATATGGAATTACTGGCAAAATTGATGGATTCCCAATTCAAAATACCCGGAACATCCATTAGGTTTGGATGGGATGCTTTGATAGGAGTGGTGCCGGGTATTGGCGACTTTGCAACTTTTCTGGTTTCTGGCTACATGCTCACGGTACTGGTAAAAAACGGAGCAAGTGGTTTTGTGTTAGCAAGAATGGTGTGGAATATTGTTCTGGATGCCCTGGTTGGCTCAATACCTGTTTTAGGAGATATGTTTGATGTTGCTTTTAAAGCAAACCAGCGAAACATGCAATTGATGCGGGAACACTACCACGAGGGGAGACACAGGGGAAGTGCCTGGAAATTAATAATCCCCATATTATTATTGCTGTTACTAATGATTGGGTGTATTGCGTGGCTTACTTATTCAGTAATCGCATGGTTACTACGATAAAAAATTAGTAGCAACTTTTGCCTGTTTATATTACTCTGTCAGGAAAGCTGGATGAGCAGAGGCATACACTGATTTTTTAACTTGCGCACGAAGATTTTTAAAGGTTTCAACCAGGCCCTTGGCTGCAAATGGGTTTATTAGCCAGGCGGGCAAATCACCACCGGGATCAACTTGTAAAACATACTCCACTTTTACCTGGTTTTTTGACAGGGGCGTAATTATCCATCTTCCTGAGGAGCGTGAAATTCTTACAATATTTGATTTTACGGGCACGTATCCCCCCACATTATTTGCATCCACACGTACTACCTTGCTGTGTGGATCCTGACTAATTATTACGTGTGAAACAAAATCCCTGTTAACTGTGGGCCATGGGAATGATACTTCAGAATAATAAAATAATTCAACTGGTGAAACCTGTTTTAGCAGCCTGGTGGATTTGCTGTTATATATCCAACTATCATAGGAACCCACATCCAGAAGAACAGAAACAAATTGTGACAATGTAGCAGCATACACCGATTCTATTTTAACAGCATTTATTTTAGAATCGGCAACTTTTTTAGCATAGGTTTTTATGCCATTCTTGTCCGACTTTACAATCCACTCCTGCGCGCGGCAAAAAGAGAAAATAAAGAGGAGGCCAATAAAAGAAAAAATATTTTTATACATAGGTCAGAATAGTTGATCTGGTTTAACGCATCCTAGTGGTGCCAGATTGAAGCACCTGCCTGAAACCTATGCAATTTAAGTGCCGGACGCTTCTAACTGTTAGTAACCCCGATCAGGGTCGAAGGGCGATCTCGGCAACATTGCCAATAAATGGGCGGTAGGCGATAGGATTTACCGTTTAAAAAATGCGCACAGAAAGTATTTGTACGCTTGTTAACAGTCCCCCGCCGGTATAAATTTACAGTAGAACCAATCATTGTTAAACTAAAACCGTTAGCTAAAAAAATACTAAAAATATTAGTGTGTATAAGTAAAAACCACTACTTTTATCACTCCATTATATTTGACCCATAAATTCTAAACAATGAGTAATGCAGAAAAACTGAAGGCGTTAAAGCTGACGATAGATAAGATTGATAAAGATTACGGCAAGGGTAGTGTTATGATGATGAATGAAAAAAGCCTTGAACCGATGGAGATTATTTCAACCGGTTCTATTGGCCTGGATACAGCATTGGGTGTAGGCGGCTTGCCTAAAGGAAGAATTATTGAAATATACGGGCCGGAATCATCCGGTAAAACAACGATTGCCATTCATGTAATTGCCGAGGCACAGAAAAAAGGCGGCATGTGCGCTATTATTGATGCAGAACATGCATTTGATAGTTCTTATGCAATGAAGCTGGGTGTTGATGTAGATAATCTACTTATCTCTCAACCCGATTATGGCGAACAGGCGCTGGAAATAGCAGACCGGTTGATACTTTCGGGGGCACTTGATGTAGTCGTAATTGATTCGGTTGCCGCACTGGTTCCTAAAAGCGAACTGGAAGGAGAGATGGGCGATAGTAAAATGGGATTACATGCCCGTTTGATGAGCCAGGCATTAAGAAAGCTGACGGCCACCATCAACAAAACAAATACGATATGTATTTTTATAAACCAGCTTCGTGAAAAAATTGGTGTGATGTTCGGAAATCCTGAAACCACTACAGGGGGAAATGCGCTGAAGTTTTATGCATCTGTACGCCTGGATATTCGCCGGATGTCACAGATAAAAGATGGAGATTCCGCCATAGGCAATCATGTAAAAGTAAAAGTGGTAAAAAACAAAGTAGCCCCACCTTTCCGCGCTGCCGAATTTGATATCATATTTGGCGAGGGTATCAGTAAGCTGGGCGAGATTATTGATATAGGTGTTGAATTGGGAATTGTGCAGAAAAGCGGGAGCTGGTTTAGTTATGAAACCAATAAACTTGGTCAGGGAAGGGACTCAGTAAAAAACCTGTTGCATGATAATCCTGAGCTGGCCAATGAAATTGAAGCAAAGATCAGGGCCAAATTAAGCGAAGTAAAAGCTACGGCTGAAGCATAAAGACTTGTTTTGATGGGTTAGTAAATAAGCCACCTCTTGCAAAAGGGGTGGTTTTTTATGATTGGCATTTGTTAGTACTGTGCATTTTTATAGAAAAATACCGGAACAGTCAAGTAAAATGAAATCTCATGCTAATGGCGGGTATGACTCATAAAAACAAACGAAATAATAGAAAACAACTAAATGCTATTAGCGCAGAATAGATAAATCTGTATAAATGACATTTAAAATGAACCTATAAATCTTTTTACAACGGACGGATTCATTACATTTAGCAGAATAAATACGGCATTGTTCTATTCCCTGGTAAAAATAATGGCACGCCTGGCACTGAAGATCTTTTGCCGGAAAATAGAGATAAAAAAAAGCTACCTCCTTTGGGAACATGGTCCCCTGCTTATTACCGCCAATCACCCCAACTCTTTCCTGGACGCTGTCATTATCGGTTGTCTATTTAAGGAGCCGGTTCATTATCTGACAAGGGGCGATGCCTTTAATAAAGCATGGCACAATACCCTGTTGCGTCTTCTGAATATGATACCGGTTTACCGCTTAAGCGAGGGAAAAGAAAATCTTTCTCTGAACGAGGAGGCGTTTCAAAAAAGCGCCAAAATATTATCGGGCGGGGGCATTGTATTAATTTTTATTGAAGGAATATGCCAGCATACGCACGAGTTGCAAACCTTTAAAAAAGGCGCGGCACGAATTGCTATTGACAGCAGCCATATAGAAAAATTCAGCATCATGCCGCTGGGTATTGCATATGACTCCTTTATTAGTGTTGGAAAAAAAATAAATATTCATATCGGCGAGCCCATACCCGTAAAAAAGCTTTTACCCTTTGATGATGAGGGTAAAAATATGCGTCACTTCAATGCCGTTTTATACGATGCGATTAGTAGCCTGGTAGTTGTGCCTGAAAACAAAACACCGGACAAGCGATCGATCTTTTTTATTTCAATGGCTATGTTGGGATATGCATTACACATTGTTCTTTATGCGGGTTTAAAAAAAATCATCCGGAAAAAAACAGAAGAAACGGTTTTTTATGACTCTGTACTATTTGGTGTATTACTTTTTGTATATCCCTTATATCTCCTGTTATTTTCTGCTTTACTGATCCTGCTAAAACTGCCCCTGCTCTTTGTTTTGATTATCTTCTTCCTACACCCTTTAACGGCATGGTTTGCTGTAAGGGGATGGGGCGATAAGAAATAAGCGCCCGTTTACGGTTACTTTATTAAGCTACCGGGTATCGATAACAAAACATGCGAATGATTAAGATAGTAGGAAAACGGAAAAAATTGCTTTGGTGGCGCATGGTTAAAAGAAACGGACCCGATGGAGTGGGCTATTTACAATAAAACAGCGCTTGCAAAACAAGAGCTGTTTGCAACCCGAACCACCGGCCGCCTGATCGAAGAAGGACCGGAGAGGCAAGTGTTATTTCCGACAACAAATCTTCAATGAAAGTGTTACAGAAAAACGGGTTTACCTTCGAAGCCATCAACTGTAAAGCGGTAATAAAGAACAGCCGGATAATAAAGGATTATACGTAGGTAAAGCTTTAAAGGAAAGATTTGAGATAGCTTATGGATAACGGGCATGATTTTTTAGTAATATCCTTAAATATAAATTATGCTTTGGCAAGGTAGAAGAGAAAGCGGTAACGTAGAAGATCGTCGCGGAATGAGCGGCGGCGGCATGCTGGCCGGTGGCGGCATTGGAACCATTATTATTGGTATTATTTATTTTCTGTTGGGGGGCAATCCTTCAGATATTACGAACCAGGTTGCACAACCCCAGCAAACCCAATCCACCGTTCCCCGCAGCCCGGAGGAAGAAAAGCTGGCATCCTTTACCAGAGTGATTCTAGCCGATACAGAAGATGTATGGGGAGCTATCTTTAAAGAGAACGGCCAAACCTATAAACAGCCCAAACTGGTAATGTTTACCCAGCAGACACAATCGGGATGCGGGTTCTCAAGTGCAGCCACAGGTCCCTTTTATTGCCCGGGTGATGAGAAAGTATATATTGATCTATCCTTTTTTAATGACCTGGAAAATCGGTTCCAGGCTTCAGGTGATTTTGCCAAGGCATACGTGATAGCGCATGAAGTGGGACACCACATTCAGAAATTAATGGGCACTTTTGATAAAGTAGATAACCAGCGACAGGCTCTTGGAGAAGCCGGCGCCAATAAACTTTCTGTAAAAATGGAACTGCAGGCTGATTTTTATGCCGGAGTCTGGGCCAACCGCGATCAAAAAATGAAGCAGGTTTTGGAAAATGGCGATATTGAATCTGCTTTGAATGCGGCCAACGCTATTGGCGATGACAGGCTGCAAAAACAAAGTAAAGGGTATGTAGTACCCGATGCCTTTACCCACGGCACGTCGCAGCAGCGGATGTACTGGTTTAAAAAGGGGTATGAAACAGGAGATATTAGACAAGGAAACACTTTTGTTTCAGAGCAATAAGTGGGAAAAACAAGAAGAACAGGAAATTAAGAAACAAGGATACCTTAGTAAGCGACCAACTAAACCAAACCATAACTGTTCTTCATGAAAAAAACTTCCATCCTGCTTGCAATGCTCTGCAGCGTTGCCTCTTTTGCACAAGACACAATTAGTACTAAAGACATTCAATCTGCGGCAAAATTGCTAGACCTCTCCTACACACAGAAAGAGGTAGATACCATGTACGATGGCGTTAAAGAAAATCTTGCCGGCTATAAGCTGATGCACAAGCAAACGCTTCCTAACAATGTGCCGATGAGTTTGTGGCAAAATCCTGTATTACCAGGCATGCACTTTAATGAAAAGCAGGAACCGGTAAAATGGAACATTCCTTCCAACATACAACTACCCGCCAACAAAAACGATCTGGCTTTTTACAACATTTTACAATTGGCATCGCTGATCAAAAATAAAAAAATCAGTTCTGTTGCACTTACGCAGTTTTTTATTGACAGGATAAAAAAATATGGAGATAGCCTTCAATGTGTCATCTCTGTTACAGAAGAAATGGCTATGCAACAGGCGGCACAGGCGGATGAAGAAATTAGCAAAGGCAAATACCGCGGACCCCTCCATGGTATTCCTTATGGATTAAAAGATTTATTTGCCGTTAAAGGAACTAAAACCACCTGGGGCGCGGCGCCCTATAAAAACCAGACAATCGATGAAGACGCTTTTGTGTATTTGCAATTAAAAGAAGCCGGGGCCGTGTTGGTGGCCAAATTTACTTTAGGTGCGTTAGCTCTGGGAGATTATTGGTATGGAGGGCGCACGAAAAATCCATGGAATATCAAAACGGGTTCATCGGGCTCTTCAGCCGGATCTACCTCTGCTACCGTAGCGGGACTGGTACCATTTGCGATTGGTACAGAAACCTGGGGATCGATCGTATCTCCTTCGTCAACCTGCGGTGCAACAGGACTTCGTCCTACGTTCGGCAGTATCAGTCGAAGCGGCGCAATGACACTTAGCTGGAGTCTGGATAAAATTGGTCCCATTTGCCGTAGTGCAGAAGATGCTGCTGTGGTATTTAATTTTATCCATGGTACAGATGGATATGATATGAGTGCAGTAAACAAGCCGTTCAATTACAAGTCCAATAGCGACATAAAAAAAATGAAAGTTGCCTACGCAAAAAATTATTTTGACAGGATTACGGATACCAGCCGCAGTGAATGGAAGGTTCTGGATACCTATCGTAAAATGGGCGTTGAACTGGTACCGGTTAATTTTCCCGATAGCGGCGTGTATAATTTTAATATCATGGATATTGTGATCAGTGCCGAATGTGCAGCGGCGTTTGATGAATTTACACGAAACAATATTGATGATGAAATGACAAGGCAGGGAAAAAATGACTGGCCCAATAGTTTTCGTGTGTCGAGGCTGATGTCTGCCGTAGAATATATAAATGCCAATCGTCATCGCTATCTGCTTATGCAGAAAGTGAATGAAGTAATGAATACTGTTGATGTGATGATCTGCCCGACGCGCGGTAGCGGCAACCAGGGAGCCATCACCAACCTAACAGGCCACCCGGTTGTGTGTATGCCAACGGGTTTTGACAAAATTTCTAATCTTCCCACAAGCATTACACTGATTGGAAAGCTGTATGATGAAGCCACTATTTTAAGTGCCGCAAAGGCTTATCAGGATGCAACGCAATGGGAAGACGTGCATCCGCCCATGTTTAAAAATTAGTGTAAAGGATAAGAATAAAAGGTTTAAAAATATTATTCGGTAGTGTCTTGCAGGTGTTCGAAATGAATCACACAAAAATTTTTTGCCCCAAGGGGTTTAGCAGGAGGATATAGCAATATTTTTTCTCATAGAGGAATAAGTCTCTGCTTCATCACACCACGCGGGCCCAAAGGCCCAGAGAAGTTGTTGAGGGGATTT
>JBBRHM010000112.1:0-12657 GCA_038222655.1 Chitinophagales bacterium
GTATGGGCGAGTTAATCGCATTTCTTTCTGCATACCCGCGAACCGTAAAGTTGGATGAGTTGATATCTTTCAACCAGCGTTTTCTTCCCATCAAGGTTTCTACATAGCCATGTTCCTGTGCAAACTTGATCGTGTTTTCCATGTAGGATGTGATCCCCACAAATTCTTTTTTATAATTATCAATAATCTCTTTGGCCTCTGATCTGGGTATGCCCAGATTATCAGCCAGTCCGAAAGCGCCCTGTCCGTAAATGATACCGAAGTTCACGCTTTTTGCTTTGTAACGCATTTCTTTCGTTACGTCTGCCTCTGCAATATTATATACTTTGGCAGCCGTGGCAGTATGAATGTCTTTTCCCTGTTTAAATGCATCGCCCATATTAGGGTCGCCACTAATGGCGGCTACTATTCGCAATTCTATCTGCGAATAATCGGCGCTTACCAATACATGGTTACTATCCCTTGGTATAAAGGCTTTCCGTATCTCTCTGCCGCGATCGGTGCGGATAGGAATATTTTGAAGATTGGGATTATTGCTGCTCAACCTTCCTGTTACCGCAACAGCCTGTGCATAGGAAGTGTGTACCCGTCCCGTTTTGCTGTTAATAATCTGCGGTAACGAATCCACATAGGTGCTCTTTAGTTTGGTGAGTTCACGAAAGCCTAAAATATCTGCAACAATCGGGTTATTATTGGCGAGCCGTTGTAATACATCTTCTCCTGTTGCATATTGACCCGTCTTTGTTTTTTTGGCTTTAGGATCGAGCTTCAATAACTCAAACAACACTTCGCCCAATTGTTTGGGTGAGGCAAGATTAAAACGGACGCCGGCTTGCGCATATACATTTTCTTCAAACTGTTTCGCGTCTTTCTCAAGTTCTTTACTGTAGTCATTCAGAAAGCCGGTATCAACCTTAACGCCTTCAAATTCCATATCGGTCAGCACGCGCACTAATGGATTTTCTACTTCATTAAAAACACGTACCACTTCTTTTTCTGTAAGCAATGGAACAAATACCTGTTTTAACTGCAGCGTGATATCCGCATCTTCTGCTGCATACTCTTTGGCTTTTTCTATGTCTACATCGCGCATCGTACCCTGTGTCTTTCCTTTCTTACCAATAAGTTCATCAATATGCACGGGCTCATAGCCGAGGTATTGTGCACTCAGCAAATCCATGCTGCGCCGGCCTTCTGGCTCAATAAGATAGTGTGCCAGCATGGTATCAAACACAGGTCCCTTCAGTTCCATTCCATACCATTTCAGGATAAGCATGTCGTATTTAAGATTCTGTCCTATCCAAGTAATGGCTCCATTGTCAAACAGGGGCTTAACCAGGTCCAGTATTTTTTTTGTTTCCACTTTATCAGCAGGAGTGGGTATATAATATCCTTCCCCTTTTTTAAAAGAGAAGCTCAATCCCACCAGTTCGGCTTCATTCGCATCAATATTGGTGGTCTCTGTATCAAAACATATTTCGGGCTGCTGTTGTAAAATGTCAACCAGTTGCGCTATTTCTTCTTTCGTCTGAACAAGTCTATAATCATGTTCTGTATTATGAATATTTTTTTCAGCAAGCAAGCCGCCGGTTTCTTTTGGCAATAAAAGCTCTTCTTCCTTCTTATTATTTTTAGTAGGCGTTCTTGTGTTTACGGTGTTTCCAAAAAGATCTGTCTGAATAGATTGCGGGCCTGCGTGGAACGCACTAAAATCATCACCCAATATTCTTTTGCCAAGGGTCTTAAATTCAAGCTCGGTAAACACATCTACCAGTGCATCCTTGTTCCATTCTTTCAAACAATAATCTTCTTCGTGAAAGGCTACCGGCACATTAGTAATGATGGTGGCAAGTTTTTTACTCATGATGGCCATCTCTTTTCCGTTACGTATCTTTTCGCCGAGTGCTCCTTTAATTGAATCGGCATTGGCCAGTACATTTTCCAACGAATCAAATTCCTTTAATAGTTTGGCGGCCGTTTTCTCGCCCACCCCGGGAATGCCGGGAATATTATCTACCGCATCACCCATTAGTCCTAACATATCAATCACCTGCTCCACACGTTGTATATCCCATTTAGTACAGATCTTTTCCGCCGTAAGTATTTCTTCGGCATTGCCAAACGCCGGCGGTTTATAAATAAAAACGTTCGGGTGTATTAGCAATTGGCCATAATCTTTATCGGGTGTAACCATGTATACCTCATATCCAAGATCGGCGGCCTGCCAGGCTACTGTGCCAATTACATCATCAGCCTCATAACCATCCAGTTCTACTACAGGAATATTAAAACCACTGATAATTCTTTTGATATCGGGTATCGCGGCGAGTAGGTCCTCGGGGGCTTCCTGCCGGTTGGCTTTATAATCTGTAAAGTCTGTATGCCTTTCTGTTGGCGCATGTGTATCAAAACAAACCGCAAGGTGCGTTGGTTTTTCTTTATTGATAAGATCGAACAGGGTATTGGTAAAACCAAACTGCGCATTCGTATTCCTTCCTTTGGATGTGATACGTGGACTACGGATTAATGCATAATACGCCCGGTAAATAAGGGCAAACGCATCCAGCAAAAAAAGTTTTTTACTCATTGGGCTAAGGTAATACAACTGCCCGTAGAAATTAAGAAAGCAACCCGGGTTATCGAAAACCGGTCTCAAAATAAAATGCAATTACTTTTTTCATTTATCCTTCTCTTATCGAAATATTGTAAAAATCCCTTTTTTAGATTCTTACGAAATGGGGCTCCAAAGAAAAAGCCCCCGCAACTTCGGAGGCCTTAATCTTATTACAATCTGCGCAATATGCGATTATTTGATCCCATATTTATATTTATATCTTTCATACAATTCTTTCTGTTTATTATCCAGGCTTATTTCACGCCCCTGAATAAATGCATGGGTAACCGTACTGCTTTTCATATCCAGTAGATCGCCTTCGCTGATTATAATGTTGGCGTCTTTACCCGCTTCGATAGAACCGGTTCTATCGTCAATGCCCAGTATTTTAGCCGCATTCAGGGTTATGGCCTGCAGCGCCTGTTCTTTAGTAAGGCCATACGTGACGGCCGTTCCGGCATTGTAAGAAAGGTTACGGTACCGCGCCTCATCAAACGCGTCATTCAAGGCAAATAAAACACCTGCTCTCTGTAAAGTGGCCGGCGTTTTATAGGGTTGGTCAACGTCGTCATCTTCTGTTGCTGGAAGCGCGTGTTCCTGGCCCAGTATCACGGCAATATTATTGGCTTTTAACAGGTCCGCTATTTGGAAGCTTTCGCTGGCTCCAACCACCACCACATCAAAGCCAAACTCTTTTACAAAATCTATAGCGATCAGCATTTGCTTTACCTGGTCTGCATGTATAAATAGTTTTTGCTTTTGATCAAATAATCCTTTTACGGCTTCAAACTTTAAATTCGTGTTGGCGTGTGTGTTTTCCTGGAGATAGGCTTTTGCCTGACGAAAAAAAGATTTTACTTCTTCCACTTTATCCAGTGCCAGTTTAGACGGATCTGGTGGTGGGGGGCCGCCAATACCAAGACCCGGAAAACCGCCGCCCCTGCGTCCAAAACGAGTTATAAAACTTGGCATGGTCATATGTATACCATTCTCCATTTTATATGCCGCATCCTCCCAATTCCAGGCATCAAGCTGTACCACACTTGAGGATCCGCTGATGGTGCCGCCTTCGGGAGAAACACTTGCCAGTAAAATTCCATTGGTTCGCAATACATTCATTACCCTTGAATCTGTATTGTATGCCGTAATGGAACGAACACTTGGATTGAAGTCGCCCAGTTCCGTATGATCATTACTGGCCCTTACCCCGTTGGCAATTTCTTTCAAACCAATATCTGTGGAAGAAAGGATTAGCCCGGGATAGACCTGCCTGCCTCTTGCATCCACCACTTTTGCGTCCGCCGAGGCAGTAAGATTGGTGCCCACGTTCACGATCTTTCCATTATTTATTTCGATGGTTGCATTGTCAAGAACGCTGCCATTGCCAATATGAACCGTGCCGTTTGTTATAAACAGCCGGCCTTTGAATTCTTTGGTTGGATACACCACTTCCTGTGCATAAGCAAAGCCGGCAATAAGTGTTATAGAGAGTAGGGTGCTGATTATTTTTTTCATTGTCGGTCAGTTTATTTTTTGATGGTTTCGTCTTCCTGAATATCAATGGTATATAAGCCATCATGGTGGTCATGATCTCCGCAGCTTAAAATAACCTGCCAGCTGGGTTCTGCGGGTCTTACTGCACCCGGAACGCCGGTTCTTTTTTCGCCAATCATTTTCTGCGTCAGGCGGAAACGTTCCGTTGCAATTTTTTTGCGCTGTTCAAGATCCTTGTCTCTGTCGAAATAAACAATACCATCCACAATTGTTTTTTCTGATTTTGCATAAATACTCAGTGGGTTGTCGCTCCAGATAACGATATCTGCATCCTTCCCTGTTTTAATACTTCCCACTTTATCTTCCACGTGCAGGGCTTTGGCAGGATTGAGGGTTACCATTTTCAGTGCCTCTTCTTCACTTACACCACCATAGCGAACGGTTTTGCCCGCTTCCTGGTTAAGGCGACGCGCCATTTCTGCATCATCAGAATTAATACAAACATTTAAACCCACTTTTTGCATAATCGCTGCATTGTAGGCAATAGCATCTGTTACTTCTACTTTATAATACCACCAGTCGGAAAATGTTGATGCACTTGCCCCATGGGCCTTCATTTTATCGGCTACTTTATAGCCTTCGAGAATATGCGTAAACGTGTTAAACCGGAAACCATATTTATCGCCTACCCGCATAGCAGCAGTGATCTCACTCTGAACATATGAGTGACAGGTAATAAACCTTTTTTTATTTAGTATCTCAACAAGTGCATCCAGTTCCAGGTCGCGTCTTGTTTTTGCATCTGCTTTCATTTCTTTTTCGTAATCTTTTGCCCTGGCAAAGGCATCATTCAAGACCTCTTCTACGCCCATACGCGTATCCGGAAAGCGGTTATTGCTTTGTGATGTGGTTCTCTTTACATTTTCACCCAGTGCAAATTTGATGAAGGGATCCCAGCCTTTGAATTTGAGATCATCATCATTGGCGCCCCAGCGTAATTTGATCAGTTGGGTTTGTCCGCCAATGGTGTTGGCAGAGCCATGCAGGATATGTGAAGAAGTAACTCCGCCACTTAACTGGCGATAAATATTGATGTCTTCAGGATTAAGGTTGTCTGCAATCCGAACCTCGGAAGTAACCGACTGGCCCCCTTCATTAATGGACGCTGCTGCAATGTGTGAATGTTCATCAATAATGCCGGGCGTAACATGTTTCCCGGTTCCGTCAATCACTCTTGCAGAAGCATCGCTAAGGTCCTTGCCTACTTTTGCAATCTTCCCCCCCTTAAGCAACACATCGGTATTTTCCAGTTTGCCTTCTTTTTCATTGGTCCACACGGTGGCATTTTTAATCAGGATATCTTCCTGACCCGGCGCCTCTTCCCATCCGTATCCGTCAAAAGGATAGGTTACTTTCGAAAGTCTTTGCGGAAACCCTGGACGCTTTTTTACTGAGTCAATAACAGGAGTGGACGAAACAAAACTGGCGGTCCAGGTAAGTTTATTGCCCGCTGTATCTTCCCCATTACCATTCCAGGTCATCCCATTTGATACACCACTTAAACGATATTGCGCCACTCCGGCGCCACGGTTAAAACCACCAGGAATGGGCATGGGAGGTGTTGTGGGTACGGCGGATATTTGTGGCCTTCTGCCGGGAACCGGCGAGAAACTAAGTTTTACTATTTTGCCATCAAAGCTGAATTTGCCCGGTAAAGTATCTTTTCCGATAACATTGGCAGCTGCTGCGCCCTTCACCTCGAGCATATAATTTACAGTACCCCCCGGAGTATTAATCGCTAAAGAATACATGCCTTTGGCCTCGTTCCAAGCATCTTCTTTCACACCGTATTTTACTCCCTGAACCCAGTTTTGCAGGAGGGTTGTTTTTTCGGCAAAAACAGGACCGGAAGTGATCAGAAAATTGGCCAACTTGCCATTTTCAAGACTACCCACTTTATCGGAGATCCCTAATAAAGCAGCCGGAACTTTGGTTAAAGCATCCAGCGCCCGCGTTTCTGTTAAACCCATCTCAAACGCTTTTCTAATATTTGCCATTAATAATTTTGGATCTCTCAGGTCAGTGGTGGTTAATGCAAAAGGAATATTAGCTTTTTCAAAAGCGGCCGGGTTAGAAGGAGCCAGTTCCCAGTGTTTCATATCACCGAGCGATACCGCCCTGGCATCATTTGGGTCTTCCACATCCATCGCCTGCGGGTAATTTAACGGGAGAATAAAAGTGGCTTTGGTTGATGCCATTTCTTTTATACGCTGGTATTCATTTCCCCCGGCCTTAATAATGTACTGAACCCCAAACTCATCACCCACTCTGTCGGCGCGCAGGTCGTTCCATTTATCATCGGCTTCAAATATTTGTGGCAAAGACTGGTTATCATTCCATGACTGCAGAGAGAGATTCATACCTTCTTTAGCGGGTTTGCTCTTGTACCATTGGGCATCCAGATAGGTTTGCCGTAATAAGGCAATCACGCCCATCAGGCTGGAAGGATAACTTTGGGTAGAGGTTCCCCGGTTTAAGGAATAATGAGCAGACGCTTTTTCTTTTAATAGCACCAGGTTCTCATTATCATTAGCAAGGGTAACTACGCTTCCTGTGCCACGCGCAATGCCGTCTTTTACATGTGTAAGCACCGTACCAAAACCAATTTCGCGAAGCGTTTTTGCCTTGGCATCGTCTACTGCAAATACTTTGGACGCATCTGTTTCTGGCCTGATAGCCTGGTTCCAGCCATAAGCTCCCTTTGTACTGGATACAATCTGTGCAGGTGCATTGAAATTAAAGGCCCCGGCACCCAGTGGTCTTTGTGGGGTTGTGATACCGTAGTCGGTATACATATCAACAAATGATGGATAGAGGTATTTGTCTTTACAATCAACCACTACCGCATCTTTAGGAACAGAAATACCCGACGCCCCAACGGCTATAATCTTTCCGTCACGAATCACCAGGGTGGCATTGGTTAGTGTGGTTTGTGCGTCTTTTACAATAGTGGCATGGGTAAAGGCATAACAGCCTTCGCGCTTATCAGCCACGCCATTTACAGGAAATGTTTCCTGCGCCTGCAGTAATGAAGCAAACAGTAACCCTGAAAGCAGGAGCTTAATTTTTCTCATATACATTAGTTGGTTTTGAAAGAGGATAAAACTACAGAAAGGAAACAACAGTAAAATCCATTCATCGTTTTTTCGGTAAAGCGCGCGTATTGTCGGTGAGCATTATTTTTTAAACGTGCCCGCATCTACCTCTTTAATAAAATTAACCAGTCCGGGAAAATAATGCGGCTGGTCATCCCACATAGAGCAGTGGCTTCCCTCGGGGCATATCAGGCTTCGCCCATGCTGCACCTGTGTGGCCATCCATTTCATATGCTCAGGGTCCATGGTATCATGTGCTCCGCCAATAGTAAGTGTAGGAATGGTTAGTTTGGGAAGATCTTTGCTCCTGTCCCATTTGGCCAAACGACCTGCAACGCCAAATTCAGACGGTCCCTGCATCATTGTATAGATTTCGTTATTGAGGTGAGGGAAAGCCCTGCTCAGCGCTTCGGGCCAGGGTTGCAGGCGGCATAAATGCTGGTTGTAGAAATTAGGCAACAAAAGCTCCATGTATTTGGGGTTGCTAAAATCGCCCCTCGCTTCCAGCGCTCGTACCGTATCCAATACTTTAGGGTCCATTTGTTTTGCCAATACCTCCTCTGCATATTTTCCATAAGCAGGGCAACTGCTCATCATATTACTGATCACCAGGCCTTTCAGATTCTCCTGGTATTTTAATGCATACTCCATAGCCAGAATACCGCCCCAGCTATGACCCAGCAGAAAGAAATTATCTTTCTTCATTCCCAGCGCTTTTCTTACCTGCTCTACTTCTTCTACAAAACGCTCAGTTGTCCATAGACTGCTGTCTTTGGGCTTATCGCTGAAATACGATCCCAGCTGATCATATTCATAAAACTCAAACCCTTCCTGGGGGAAAAAACTTTCGAAAGATTCAAAAAACTCATGCGTGCCTCCCGGACCGCCATGCAACAACAGTACTTTTATTTTGGGATTATTACCAAAGCGTTTTGTCCACACATTGAATTTTCCCGCTGGGGTTTCGATGGGGATCATATGAACGCCTCCCGTCTGCACGCCGGTATCGGTTATCTTATGATATTCTGCGAGGGAAGTTGAAGCGGCTGGATTTGTTTGGCAGGCATATAATACAACAACGGCCATAAGGGCAAAAAATGTTTTCATGTTTATTAGTTTGGTTGGTTATTTTTTTTATTGTCGATATTTTCCAGTGGCCCTTTTCTGAACCGCCCTAATGGATCATATTTTATTTTGATGGTGCCATCATCGGCTGTAGTTGCGCGCAGGAAAACGCTTAGTCCGCCACCACGGCCTGCGCCTGTATTTTCAGGAATAAATTCCTTATCTCTTTTTTTAAGGTTACTCAGGGGTAGCTGGATACTAATATCCGTTTTGCCCGAAGGCGCATAAATGCCTTCTATAAAAAACGATATTACCGTTGAATTGACCTCCATTCTGTTTATCTGGAGTGCCCCATTTGTAAAAGTTACTTTATCTTTTATCTCTGCAAAAGAAACATCTGAAAAGTCCCGTTTCTTAAAGGCTACGGCTTGCACATCCTGCAGGGGCTTAAAATCGACCAGCGCCCCGTTGCGTATGGAAAAATCAGCCTCGCCATTAAGCGTTTTGGTATCTAAGTTTCCGACATTATCAAGCAATAATGAAACCTTTGCGTTTGCAGTTAGTTGTCCGCGGATGTTTTTAGAGGTAAGCGCCGGCATGCCGAAGTTCTCAAATTCGTACCATACTTTTTGGGCGTCAACATTTTTCATGTTCAGACTGGCGTTTAGCACAAATCGTTTATTGGGCTGCTCCGTAACCCTGCCCGTAACCGAAATGTTGCCGGTGCCATGTTGCAGCGAGGCGTTTTTGAGTAACCAGGAATTTGCGTCAATCGCAATATTTGCGCTGGCATTGCGGGCCTCAAAACGTCGGTAGAGAATTTTGCCAGCGCGGAGCGATACCGCTACATTGCCACTGGACAAAAGATTGTCGAGCTGTTGCGCGGTTTTTGCAAGACCGCCATTTTTTGTATTTCTGGATTTTGACTTTGTTGGAAACTTCCTCGAAAGTATAGAGCTTACCTGCGCAAGATTTAATACCGGCGCGGAAATATCAAGCGTAAGCGACAACCCCCCCGCCGCGTCCCCTAGCAGGGCGAGTGCATTTTTGGCTTCCCCGCGAAACCGGAGTTCGTCGTTGTGGATCTTGCAGGTCAGGGTGTCGATAATTAAGTCCGCATTACGGAACCGGATAGCGGCATGGCAGTTAGAAAGATTTGATTGCGATGCCCGCATGAGTATGTTGCCGTTTTCAATATGAAGCAGCCCATTGAGTGAGGCGTTTTGCGGGGTAATTTTATCAAGGGGGCCGTTATAATTCAAATCCAGCTTGCCCGAACCTGCCGTTAGAGATAAGGCCTCGGTTTGCATAATCTCATTCAGGCGCGACAGTGGAAAGCGGGAATGCAGGTCGGCTTCCAATGTCGGAATGGTTAGATTATTAATGATCATCTTTTGCGAGGTCATAGTTAAACCCTGCCAATCTCCCTGGAAATGGTAGACTTCCACTTTTGAATTACTGTCGTTTCTTGGCCCGCCTTTCACTACCTCATTCGTATATAACCCGCCGAAGGAGCAGTTTTCAAAATTAAGCAGGGGCGTGGTAATGCTATTCTTTTCTGTTGACCAGTGCGCTACAATCAGGGGTTCACCCCCCATCAGGCTACCATCCAGAGTTGCATCCGCATTTAAGGGCTTGCTTACATTTACAAGACTGATACCTGTGGCTGTTTTTTTAGTGAGCAGGCTTTTAGCAAAATCAACCGTAATATTATTTGTAACTGTTCTTAGTGAAAACTTCTGAACCGCGCCAAAGGAAAACAGCCCCGAAAACCGGAATGGCTGGTTGGATATAGAGATTGGAATACTGTCAAAACCGAGTTCTTTTTTGGCAGGTGAATATTGAAGGGTATATTTTCCTGCGAGCGTATGCTTGGTAAGGTAACTTCCCATCTTTTGATTAAAGGCCAGCGTATTTATACGAATGGATTCTGAAACCGTTATATCCAGTGTGCCGGCAATTCTTTTTGTGGTCGCATTGAGGTTCGCGATATACAGGTCAAATAGTTTGGCTTTCGAAACGTCTTCTATAATTACGGCGAAATTATTCAATGATATTTTGTCCAGGATATTAGCTGTAGATGCATCGGTTTCTTTTGCAGCGGGCTTGTTGCTACCTTTAAGTAAATAGTCATTACTGTAACCACTGCTGTCTGTGAAAAGATGCAGGCCCCCTGAATCTATTTGCAGCTTGTTAAGTGTTAGTCGCCCCAGCAATAAAGTGGCGGGGTTCAGGCGAAGGAAGATTTTGTCTGCATAAAAAAAACGGTGCCCATGGCGGGAGAATAGCGAATCCCTAACATCAACTTTTTGCAGCCCGATTGCCAGAAAAGGGAAATTATTGAAAACCGAAACAGAGAGATCACCAATACCAACGGTGCCCCCGGTAATTTTGCCTATCTCTTTGGCTGCTCTTATTCGCAGCGACTCCTTATTTGCAGAAACATACATACCGGCAATGGTGTACAAAACAATAAGAAGTATAGCAAATGCCGCGGTAATCCAGAGGGGATATTTATAGTATTTTTTCAGGATAAGGTTTGTCTATAAAGATAACCCTGCATAAAAAAACCATCAAATTTATTATCGGCCCATATACACCATCAATATCTGCACATCGCTCGGGTTCACGCCGCTTATGCGACCGGCCTGACCAAGGGTGGAAGGTTTTATCTTTTTAAATTTCTGCAATGCTTCGTTGGATAATGCCGCTACCCGGTCATAATCAAAGCTTGTTGGAATGGCCATGTTTTCGAGCTGGCTCATTTTATCAACGATCTCCTGCTCCTTCTCAATATAACGTTCATATTTAATTTGAATCTCGGCCTGCTCCAATGAATCTGTTGACATTTCTGATAAGGCCTCTCCCAGTTCTGTTATAACTTTCATCAGTGATAGAAGATCAACATTGGGCCTTAATAATACCCTGGCAACTTTTTGTTTTTCTGAAATAGGTGCAGACCCTATTTCTATTAAATAAGGATTTACTTCTTCAGGTTCTGCACTAATATTATTCACTACTTTTTTTACCTTGGCTACCTGCTCTCTCTTAATGACCACTTTGTCCATTCTTTCCTGCGAAGCAAGCCCCAAGCGGTAACTGATTTCGGTTAACCGCAGATCTGCATTATCCTGCCTAAGCAATGTTCTGAATTCTGCACGGCTGGTAAACATGCGGTAAGGTTCCTCTGTACCCTTGCTAATAAGGTCGTCAATCAGTACGCCAATATAGGCTTCGCTTCTTTTCAGAATCAGCGGATCCAGCTGCCTTGCTTTCTGGTGGGCATTGATACCCGCCATTAATCCCTGACAGGCCGCTTCTTCATAACCCGTGGTTCCATTAATTTGTCCAGCAAAAAATAAATTACTGATCCTTTTTGTTTCGAGTGAATATTGTAACTGGGTAGGTGGAAAAAAGTCGTATTCAATGGCATAGCCCGGACGAAAGACCCGCACATTTTCAAAACCCGGAACTGTACGAAGAGCTTCGTATTGAACATCTTCCGGTAAGGATGTCGAGAATCCATTTACATAAATTTCCACAGTGTTCCATCCTTCAGGTTCTACAAATAACTGGTGCCTGTCGCGGTCTGCGAATCGGTTAATTTTATCTTCAATACTCGGGCAATATCTGGGGCCTATTCCCTCAATCCTCCCCTGGAACATTGGGCTGCGGTCGAACCCTGTTTTTAGTATGTCATGAACGGCGCTATTGGTATACGTTATATAACAGCTCCGCTGTGCCTCGGGCTTAATACGGGCCGTATCTGTATAAGAAAAGCCTACAATTTCTTCATCGCCTTTCTGTTCTTCCATTTTACTGTAATCCAGACTTCGTCCGTCTACCCGCGGCGGCGTTCCTGTCTTCAAACGATCACTCTCAAAGCCCAGCTCCACCAGTTGTTCGGTAATACCCGTTGCCGCTTTTTCGGCCACCCGTCCGCCGCCAAATTGTTTTTCCCCAATATGAATAATACCATTTAAAAAGGTTCCGCTGGTTACAACAACTGATTTCGACTTTACTTCATGCCCCAATCCCGTAACTACACCACAAGCCTTATTGCCTTTCACGATAATCGACTTAACCATATCCTGATAAAAATCAACATTGGGCGTATTCTCCAGCATTTCTCTCCAGGTTGAAGCAAACAGCATTCTGTCGTTTTGCGTACGAGGGCTCCACATGGCAGGCCCTTTGCTCCTGTTAAGCATCCGGAACTGGATCGTACTCTTGTCGCTTACAATACCGCTATACCCGCCCATCGCATCAATTTCCCGCACAATCTGCCCTTTGGCAATACCCCCCATGGCCGGGTTACAGCTCATTTGG
>JBBRHM010000113.1:0-12191 GCA_038222655.1 Chitinophagales bacterium
ACAAGTGGTTCACCGGTTGTATATACCAAATCAAAACTGCTGCTGCCCGTTGCAATTACCGTAATGCCTTTCACTGAATCTATTAGCAATTTCAATATTTTGCCAATTTCTGGTATCACTTGTGCTTCGTCAATAACAATAATCTTCTTTCCGACAGTCAACTGCATATAATTCGCGACCGTTCTTTTTTGTAATAACTCGGATACCTGCATATCCTCACCCTGGAGTAACAGCGCCTCATCGCCATACTTTTGAACAATATTTTCAATAATGGTAGTCTTACCAGTGCGCCTTGTGCCATAAAGCATGATCACTTTTTGCAATCCGATTTTGGATTCAATTTGGTCTTGGATTATTCTTAAAATATCCATTATTTATTGAAATTAGGGTATTCAACTGACGCAATTTACATAAATTAGGCTATTCGAATGACCTAATTTATGCAAATAATTATAATATTTTGAAAATCAAAGGTTAATGGTGGTAGCTGAAAGAGAGTATCTCGATTCTCATAATTGCCGTTCCAGTAGTTCTTGTCAGTAAATAAAAACGATAGGATGTATTACATTCAGCTTATTGGCTGACTTTAAATCAATTTTTCCAAAGGAAAATTGATAGTTTACTAGAATTTACTCGACTTGATTTATCTCAATCAAGGTAAATTTATTCTATCGCATTTCAATCAAACTTAACAACAAAGCCATGCCGCTGAAACACCCGCTATCAAAGGAGTAAAGAACAACATTTCTTTCACATTTTTTTCCTCACCACTTGCCTTATCCTTTCAACGACGATTGTACCTTTAAGAAAAGGAAAAGTGATGAAAGAATTGATGAAGCAAGCGGAGTCCTTTATAACATTTGACTTCCCCTTACAGACCGCTCACATCAGCGAACAATTTGCCAAGACACATAGCAAACTACAAATTGAAACTCCCGAATGGAGTACCACAGCTACCCGGCAACAATTGATCTTTAAATATTGGTCAACATACGTAGCCAGCCATTTCGCTATCCTATTCGGATTGCCTGTTCTGATATTTTTTCTGGTACACCGTGGCTTTGACCAGCCCAGTTTTTATTTGGTAACAGTGTTAGTTGCTGGTCTGATTACATACGCTGCTTTATACTTGTTTCATTACCGCCCGTTTTTTAGTTCAGTCTATTTGCCCCGGCTGGAAACGGTTAAGGAAGCTTATGAACATAAGCAAGCAGAACAACTGGAAAAATGTCGCCAGGCACAATTATCAAATTTTGCATTAACGCTTTTCTTTTATGTTTTAACCGACATTAATGATTTAAACCCATTGGCTTGCGATGATTATTCTGCCAATCTTCTTATGAATTTATTCGGCGTTGATCCCGGGAGTATGAAAAAGAACCTGGAATTAATTTTAGGTACTGGCAAAAGAAAGAATTTGACGGATAGGCGAATCACAGAAATCCGAAATCGTTTTAGTGAAACCTATGATTTATTAGAAGCCTTACAGTTTGCCGAAGGGATCAAAAAGCTAAAAGAACTGGAAGTGAAGTTTTTCAAAAAACAAGTTCTTCACAGTTAGACCATTAGTTTAAATATGTAACTGTTTAGGTACTAATAGTACCTTTTTATTAATAAAAATGAACTAGTTATATACAAGATTGAGAATTCTCAACACTCGTACAAGATGGGAATTCCCGTTTTATTTTAATTCTATGCACTGCATTAAAATAACCAGGTGTATTTGGATATTTAAAGAATATGTTTTAACTTTGAAGTAAAGTATATATACTTTACTTCATCATATAAATTTTATTTTCAGCTCCTCAACTGAGTACATATTAGACTATAATAAATAAATTTGTAATGCTGGTAAAAATTATATATCTTCGATACTATAAGTATATATACTTATAGTAATGATAGAATTTAAACGATACCAGCGTAGCATTGCATCCGTTGAGCGGGTCAACTATCACCTGCTTATCTCAGGGCGAAAAGTATTTACACCTGCTGAAATCAATCAATTACTTACTGAGAACCGGCTTAACTGGGGCTTTGCAGCTACCACCCCTATTTACAAACTCGTAGAACGCCTGGTGAATCATAAAATCATCCGCCCAGTTGATATCGGTTTCCCGGAAAACAAAAAGCTAACCCGGTATCTCTATGGCAATGCCGCCGTTTACGAAATTGCGGTGAGTTTCCATGCCAAATCCTATATCTCTCATTTTTCTGCCATGCATCTGCTCGGACTAACCACCCAGGTTCCCAAAACGATCTATACCACGCATGAACTAAGTAAAAAAATTACGGGAGAGCCTTCGCTGACGCAGGATGCTATCGACCAGGCTTTTTCCAAATCCCAAAGAAGGGCAGAGAACATTGGTGTATACGATGATTACCAGATCCTGCTTTTGAGCGGAAAATATAGTGGTAGGGCAGGTGTTACTTCACAAGCGGCCCCCAATGCTGGCTTCAGTTTTACCGGCCTAGAAAGAACCCTGATCGATGCAGCAGTCCGTCCCAATTATTCAGGAGGGGCTTTTATGGTGCTCGATGCGTACCGTAAAGCACTTGAGCAGGACATTTCAATCAATAAGCTGGTTGCCTTGCTCGACAATCTTTCCTTTATCTATCCATACCAGCAGGCGATTGGTTTTTATCTGGAACGTGCCGGTTTTAGCGGTAAGCAACTCGATATACTCCGCGCCCGCCTCAGTGATTTTGATTTTTACCTGGATTATCAGCTCGTCAACCCTGTTTACTCTAAAGAATGGAAACTGTATTATCCTAAGGAAATGTAAGCGGCTCAAACTTTGCGCTTAGGAAATCAACATAAAAATCGAAGGACTGCACTTCTTCCTTAGCAGAAAGGGTATCGAGTACAGATTGCCAGTCCTGGCGATGGATATCCAGGTGGTCTTTGATGTATTGTATAAAACGTGTGGGTACTTTTTTAGCCATAAAAATATGAGTCAGCAGCTCTTTGCTCGTCTTGGTGGAGGGATCGATTCCATACTGATCCATAAGTAAGTAGATATCATAAAAGTCTCTTGCCCTGGGGCGGGGAGAATGTGAAGAAATCACCTCCTTGTATTGCGGTAACTGTTGACAAATCGCCCGAAGTTTTTCCAATACGATCATCGCTGCAGAGTATATATAGATCTGGTAACCATCTACTTTCGTTTCAATTTTACCACCCGTATATTCGTACTTACTAATCTCAATTTCAAAGCGGGGTGACCCATTGGGCATAATACCAATCGCTGTCTTTTGGAGTGTAACCAGATCTCCGGCTGCAGACCGCACTTGCTCCGGGGTTGTGAGCTTAAAAGAGATATTATAACCACCCCAGAAATCCTTTACCTCATCTCGGATTACAGAAGGCTTAACCACAAACTTATAATCAAATACCACAGCGCCCTTCTCTAAGAAAGTTTTGGTCAGCGTCTTTTCAATCCTGGCACTGATCTCCTCAATACCCTCGTCAAAATCTCCCTCGATGGAAAAATCAATGTCATAAGAAGCCCTTGAAAGTTTATGATCTTTTCCCCGGTAAATCAGGTCAATCGCATTGCCCCCTTTTAACACCATCGTTTCCACCAGTTCATCATCAGAAGCAATAGCTATGATTACCAGTCGTTTAATATTCTCCAGATTTAACATGCGGCGAAATTAATAAAAGTCGGCCTTTCCTCTGCCAGATTGCAGGTATATCCAACCTAACCTGTAAAAATCTCAACATTTAAGTATACTTAGCTTCTTTCCCTTTTCCGAGTAAGCCATATTGCAAGCCTAAATCAGAAAAGTTATGAAAGAATCTGTGAGCAATGGTAACCCCGTTACCCCTATGCTGTTCCCCTATGAGCCGGAACAATTCTGGAAGTCTATGCGCCAAATGATCCGCGAAGAAGTTGCCCAGGCAGAAATTCAAAAGCAGGTTTCCCCTGCTTATGAAACCCCCGGACTCACCTACAAGCCGCTGTATAAGATTGCAGAAGTCTGCACCCTTTTCCATGTCACTAAGCCAACAATTTACGATTGGGTGAGGCATGGAAAGCTGAAGCCGTTTAAAATCCGTTCAAGAGTGTATTTTCTCTGGCAGGATATTCAGCAACTGCTACCTGGACCCTCGGATAATTAAGAGCTCGGTTTTGTAAAAAATCAGAAAGACAAAACAGTTTTTCTTTTCACCCGCCACATTAAAAAAATTATTCAAATAACACTTTAAAACAAAAAAATATGACAGAATTTAAAAGAAGAACCCTGTATTTAAACACGGGAAAGCAAATCAAATTGTTTGGCAACAGCGTAGCAATTGGTAAAAGTTTGGAGTTGGGCGAAGGCTATGCACCTAATATCTTTTCTTTTGTTGAGCCGCGACCTGAAGATAAATCTGCCGCATCTGTTTTGAATCCCCACAAACTAACGCCCGAAGAAATGTTGGAAATAGCTGACTTCAATATCCGTTTGTGGATGGATTTAAAAGATAATATCCGCAAACATGGAGTAGGCAGTCCAAAGATTTTTAACAGTGAGGCTTTCAGGTAGTTTAAGAAAACAAAATCAATCACTGACAGATTTACCTGCATTAAACTTCTTGCTTTTTTGCAAAAAAAGATAAATAAATGTTGGTCTACTGAGATCAGTGTTATGTCAGAGATAAATAGGATGTAATCAGCTATTTGTTCGTTCAAAAATAGTCAACAAAAACAGGATAAAGGAAGAGTATAAGGGTTACAATAAGTGGCATTACGTAAGAAGAGTCATTTTTCTTTTCAACAGCAATAACATATTTGTAAAAATGGAAAAACTATTTACAAGTCCCGGTATTTTCATTTTCCGCTTAGGAGCGAGCTATGTTTCGGGGTTCCCGAAACGGCTCGCTCCATTCATGCTATCGCATTCATGGAGAAAATTCGCTACAACGAATCCTCAAGATTATTCAAGCAATGGAGATAATAAAAAGACATAGCCAAAATAAAGGTGGTAGACCTCCTAAAGAGATCAAAAGAAATAAAACTATCACTGTCCATTGTAGTGCATTCGAAAAAAGGGTACTTAATGAAAAAGGTAAAGAAGCTGGGGTAACAGTCTCTGAATATTTGCGCGAGATTGGACTAACCGGTAAAATTGACAGGCATAAAAAAGAGTTTCCAAAGGATGCTTTGCTGCTGAAAGGAATATTAAATCATATTGCCGCAAACCTAAATCAAATTGCTAAAAAAAGAAACAGCGGAGAAGATTTGGGAGCTTTTATGCGTACCAAACTGGAAGAAGAATGTGAACAGTTACATACACTTACCTTAACCATCAGAAACTATTTTATATGATTGGTAAAATAACTATCGGAAAATCTTTTGGCGGTTGTATCCGCTATTGCCTGGAGGACAAACTGGAATTATCTCATGAAGAAAAGCTTGCCATGAGTAAACAGGATGGTCTGAAGCATGAGAACCGTGCCGAAGTTTTGGAATACAATATGTGCTATGGAAATAAAAAAGAACTGGTACGTCAGTTCAACGAAGTGCGGACACTCAGGCCACAACTATCAAGTCCGGTGATGCACATTACTGTAAGCCTTGATCAGGAAGATGTCTTTACAAAAGAAAAACTTCGACAGATCGGACAAGATTTTGCAAAGGAGTTTGGTTTTGATAAAAATCAATACCTCGTCATTTATCACCAGGATACCAAACACCCACACTTGCATATTGTAGCTAACCGAATAGGTTTTGATGGAAGCCGGATCAACGACTCAAACAGTTATCGAAAAGTAGCCAACCTCTGCAGAAAGCTGGAATTGAAGTATGAATTAAAACAGGTATTAAATCCTGAAAAGTTTATGACCCTGCAGCAACGGCAGGAACAGGGTGGCGAACAAAGGATCGATCAACGCAAAGAAAAGCTGAAACAAAACATCAAAGATTGTTTATTAACCGCTACCAATTTTTCCGACTTTGTTCGCAAAATGCAGCAACAAAAAATACAGGTTATTAAAAGTCGCGGTATCAGTTTCATAGATGACAAGAAAATGAAAGTCAAGGGTAGTGAAGTCGGGTATTCTTTAAGCACAATTGAAAAGATTCTAAGCCATTCGATTGAAAGGCGGCAACAGTTGTATCAGCAATTGGAACAGGAGAAAAAGCAATCACCAAAAATTTTAGACAACCAGAAATCAAAATCACAGTCGTTTATTATATCAAAAAACATGGAGCAACAAAAGAATTTAGATTTGAACAAAGCATTGGAACTATTATTCAGGCAGGAACGGGATTTCAACCAAACACCTTATGAATTAATACATCACAAGAAAAAACGAAAAAGTCAATCACAACATTTATCATGATAAAAAAATAAATAATGGAAGAAAAAAACATTGAAAAAGTGTTGAACCGGATCTCAGAAGAACGGACTCAGGACGCCCAGGAATTGAAGAACTTAAAAACAGTTCAGGAAAAACAACAGCAGGCATTTAAAGAAAGCCAGGAGAAGTTCAACACATTAAATCAGGAAATGGAAACAATGAAAACAGAGCAGCGAACATCATTGCAACAAATCTCAGGGCCAATCAAACAACTTGATGAACTTGGTGCAAAGATCGATTCGCATAGCGAACTCTTAAAAAAGCCTCTTATCCAAAAAGTAGTACATGAGCATCATGTACCAAAACTGCTTTATGCCATAGTCGCACTTTTTTGTATTTGTTTATGTTTTGGTTTTGGGTGGTTCCAAACGGGACAAAGTTTAAAACAGTATCGTAATAATGATACTAAATGGAGAAAGTTATTACTAGGTGCCAAACCTATTCTGATAAACATCATGCAAGAAGTTTCTACTGATGTTGATAATGACCCGGACAAATCGAGAGAGGTAGTAGAAAAAGAGGAAATACACAACCAACAGGTTTGGGAGCTGCATCAGAAAATGGTTGCTGACAGTGCAAAAATGCGGACATTGGAAGAAACTAAGAAAAAACAGAACTAACTGTTGGATGTCGGGTAATTACAGTTAATTTAAATATAAGCAAGGGATACAATATTGCTGTTCTTTTGTTCCAACCTGCCGCGCCCGGCAACACCAGTGCAAAGCCCAGGCACCTACACGGCTTGGCTCTTTCGATTAACAGGAGGCGGACATCTGAACTTCAGATCTTTATTGTGCCGCAAAATATGCCCGCTTCCTGTTAAACGAAAAACGTTTAATTTTTTCCTGGTTCGAATAGCTCACCTAATTACCAATTAAAGTCACATATGACTTACCGGATTCTTCCAATATATCATGTATCAATTTCACCTTTTCTGTGAGGGCAACCAGGTCATGTAAATGAATGGTATAATCTTGCCTATACCGGGAGTCGATATAGGCTTTCTGCAATAGATTGAAGAGTCTTTTATCATTGTCTGTTTTCTTAGGAAATACATCATGTAGCTGATAGGATACCATACCGGCATATCTTATCAGCCTGTCAATATTGTGTGTGCAATAATGAAATCCTGTTCCGGTGATCAGTAATGTATGCAATGCCTGCTCTGCTGATTGGTGCAGCATAAATGCTGACAACTTCATTTGTTTGCGTATCCGGAACAGTTCAGCACCGGCAAGGAATTCCCTTGCTTTATCCAGCCCTGATCTGTACTGCCTTTCAATGGCTTTTCTTTCTGTCGTTGCATCATACATAATCGACTGGGCCAACGGTAGATTATCCGTTTCTACTGCATAAACTGGGACAGCATTTTGAACTACCTCCCTCGCAAATCGGTGACCGATTCTTAGCCATTCAGTAAAAGAATTAGTTTCCAGCACTATCAACGTAACTGGTAAGAGCGCACAGCAGTGTTGTTCTATCTGATCCCGCCACTCAGATAGCGGTCTGTTATGGGTATTGTCGATCAATACCAGCAAATAGAAATCTGATATATGCTGTGAAGTAGGTGCTGTGGTGCAGAAAATGCTTTCACTCCTGCGTCTGTATAAGGCAGCTCCCAGTAAATAAATGGCAGTTGGTTGCACGACTTCTCTTATAAGAGCTACCAGCTTGTCTTGCTGCCCTTCAACATGCGGATAAATGGTAAAAGGTCTCATAGCTGTAACGGTCTTTCTGTTTTTGGTTTTAGAATCTCTTTTACCATGTAATATTGCTTGATTGGATGTAGAACTTCTTTTTCGAATTCAGCGAAGTGAACTTTGAAAATGGTGATCTGCCCTTCGAGGTGGTGCATCCATTGCACTATGGCTGCATCTTTCAAGGAAGAGAACAGGTAAATCGTACCTTTTCGCAGGAGAAAAAAAGAAAACTCTGTGGTATAATCGTCAATCTCTTCCCCCGCAATCAATACCTGTAATGTTAACTGGTAAAAAACTCCACAATCCGCCAGTATAAACTGAATCTTTGGCGGCTCTAGTGCTATTGCAACTGGCATGAGTCTTTGTTTAGGCGGACGACCTTTCTTAAGTTCTTCTATCCGGTACAAACCGTAACCATAGATCAATTTTTCGTGCGCCAAGTAAACCATCATTTGTTGCCAGGCAGTAAATACCAATAGTCTTTTCTGTACAGTTGCTTTTCCGCCGTTGTCTATGAATAGAAACCCTGATAAACTTTCTGCACGTTTCCATAAATCAAAACAATCTGCATTCAGTTTTTTTTGACCCTCTAGTAACAAATGACTGTATTCCCTTTTGGCACCACTTAAGTGTTCATAAAAAAGCTTGATGCCTGTCTTCGCAGTGTTCAACTTTCCGGCGACAGGAAGAACAAATGGCAAAAAACGATCAACTACTGGAAGTATCAACAGGTAACCTATTGCCTCTTCTCCAAGATAGTTTCTATCTTTTACTGAACTAGGATCAGGTGAAACAACAGGTGAAACAGGAAGCCTGAGCATTGCTCCGAGATTATACTTCGTTACCCTATCGTTAAACTTAAAAACACTTTCTATTTCCGGGCGCGCCGAAACATTGAGTCCGGCCTTGGTTTCCTTTTTATCGAAATAATTACCATACTGAAATGCCAATTGCATTGCCCCATTTGGTTGTAACCTCTCAAAGTATTGTTCACCAAACTCCCATATAATCGTTCGCAAGGCTCCGTAAATATGATCACAACATACAGAGGGTTTATGTCCGCAGTTACAGGTAGCTAGTAAGCACTTATCCCGTACCTGTAAGATCAACTTATATGACTCTCTTCCACAGGTATTTAGCACCTGCGACTTGCCATGGTCAAAAGAGATGAATTTTAATGTTGCAGAACTCCAGTTACACATTTTTTGCAATGCAGCAGGCATTTGCTTTTTTAGGCTTTCCCAGGTTAGCCGATAGCCCGTACCAATGAATCTAATCATGATAGGCTTGATCTTACTGGAACCAGATTGAGTGTGAGTAGCCATAAGCGCAACTTTAATCGTTAAATATCCTACGCTATCACTCGGTAATAAAAATCAAAATCAGGTATCCTACCGGGAAATACAGGTATTTTACCTTTCATCTTTTTAATATATTTGTGTAAATACTAATCTATCTACTATGGAAAAGACCATCCACCAGGGCAGAAACGTAAAACGATTCCGGGAAATGCTGGGTATCAAACAGGAAGCCTTGGCTATCGAACTGGGTGATGATTGGAATCAGCGCAAAATATCCTTGCTCGAACAGAAAGACATAATTGAAGAAGATTTACTGGTAGAGTTTGCTAAAGTGCTGAAAGTACCAGTGGAGGCAATTAAGAATTTTGATGAAGAAGCCGTAATAAATATAATTGGTAATACTGTCACTAATCACGACAACGCAGCTGTTATCAATTACTACCCAACATTTAACCCTCTTGATAAATGGGCGGAAGAAATATCTGAGAACCGAAAGTTGTATGAGCGCTTATTAGAAGCAGAGAAAGAAAAAATGGATTTATTAAGGCAGCTCTTGGAGAAGTATAAATAATTCACCTCCCCCCCCTTCGCTATCAAGAACCATCTATTTGAGTTTATTTTTCGCATTTATAAGTTGAATTTTCTTAATCAATTTATAAATGTGTTGGAAGATCAGATTGAGTATGTATTTCTTAGCAATATCCGATTAGTGTTCTATTAAATGTTTGCTGCAATTTTTTAGGCCCCCCAAACATCATTAGCAACTATAAAATAAATATAAGAGCCTGTTTAAAATTTATTTCAGAAGTTTATGATTGTCTTATTCAAAGCGGTTTTTTTGCCATTTATGAGATTTTATTGATAAGATACTGGCATTTTTCATCTTTAAACATGCTATCACATTAGACAAAATTGCATATCAAAATGCTTGAAACCTACGACATAATTTGGAGTAATTATAACAACGCTAAACTTGATGACTTTCAAGGCTTAACAGCTAATGAAATGGATCATTTACTTCGCAAGTCGTTCAGCAAGAACTCCATAGTACAATTGAAAGACAATCTTACTGACGATGTTTTGGATAAAATTCCATATTTCAGATTGGCAGAGGAATTTCTAAAAATAATAGAAAAGAATAGAAAACTAAAATTAACGACCACAGGTTCTCTCCCTGTAAAAGTGATGGAAGAATTATATGATAAAAAATTTATTACAGATTATTACGTAGAGCAAGGGTTATGGAAAATAAAAAGAGAAAAGAATTCAGACCTATTTACAACTTTAAACATTACAGTAAAGTATTGCGATTATATAAAGAAATATCGAGGTGAGCTTGTTTTTACAAAAGCAGGCAAGGAATGGTTAAACGAAAAAGATAGAAACAAATTTTTAAGAACTTTATTAAAATCATTTACAGAAAAATTTAATTGGTCTTTTAATGATGGGCATCCAAACATGCCAATTGGGCAATTAGGATGGGCATTTTCTATTTATTTACTTTTTAGATATGGCCAAATAAAAAGGCCAATAAGTTTTTTTTCAGAGAAATATTTTAAGGCATTTCCTTCTTTTATTGCCAACTATCCATCCATCAGTTACTGGAAACCTGAACGTGGTTGCCATATGTGTTATTCAATTAGAACAGTTGAAAGGTTTCTCGAATGGTTTGGTCTAATTGAAATATCTGACTTTGACTTTCCAATAAATAAAAATGATGGTAATATTCAAGCCACAAAACTTTTAACAGAATTATTTATAATTCAGAAAGGCTTTGTTGCATGAATGAATACTAAATAGGGTGGTAAAAGAGTTAATAGAGATAGCGATATCAACTAAAAGCTCCCGCACCACCCATGAGTAAAGATAAATACAAAGTAACAAATTGGTCAACCTATAATAAAGGATTAAAGAAACGCGGATCAATCAGTTTATGGATATGTTCTGATTTGAGCGAACAATGGAAATGGAAAGGCGAATCAAAACGGGGTGGTCAGTATCAATACAGCGATGTTGCAATAGAGTTATGTTTAACGATAGGGAAAGTATATAGTTTGCCGTTACGGCAGACGGAAGGGTTTATCGATAATTTTTTTGAACAGTGTGGGTGGAAATTATCAGTACCGTCTTATACAACCTTATGCAGGCGTAGTCAGGGATTACCGATCAATCTTCGCAGCAAAAGCAGAAGAGGTGTTACTTATATATTGGCGGATAGTACCGGTTTAAAAGTATATGGCGAAGGGGAATGGAAGGTTCGTAAGCACGGAGCAGGCAAACACCGGACCTGGATGAAACTACATATAGGGATAGATAGTGAGAGTCAGCAAATAGAGGCCGTTACCCTTACTTCCAATGCGGTGGATGATGCCACAGAAGTGGAGTGGTTACTTGGTCAGATAAAAAAGAAAGTAGGGAGTTTTACTGGCGATGGAGCTTATGATAAAGACAAGGTAAGAAAGGTGCTGAGCAAAAGCGGAATCAGGCAGGTGATACCCCCTCAACACAATGCAGTATCAGATAAAGAGCAACGGAAACACAGGATTGAAAGAGACCAGGCCATTAAAACGATAGAAGCCATAGGGAGAAAAGAGTGGAAAGAGCAGCAGGGGTATCACCAACGTAGCAAAGCGGAAACAGTAATGTTCAGATATAAGACCATTATCGGAGGGGCGCTTGCTGCAAGAATAAAAGAACATCAAAAGACTGAGGTGACCATTGGGTGCAAAATACTTAACATCATGATGCAAACGGCAAAACCGAAAAGCATAAAAGTAGCCTAACCAGATTATAAGGATAGGTTAGTTATAACTAAAATATTATTCATGCAACAAAGCCATT
>JBBRHM010000114.1:0-11908 GCA_038222655.1 Chitinophagales bacterium
CATGTATGCAATGAAGCCCGTGAAGATGGGTATCACTCGAAAAGATATTCTCCGTTTATTTTTTTGCGCCATTGCGGGCATTACCCTCAACCAGACTTTTTCTATGCGGGGCATGTCATTGGCAAGTCCCATTCATGCTTCATTACTCATTCTTACAACCCCTATCGTTATTACATTTTTAGCGGCCTGGTTATTAAAAGAATCATTAACCGCTTTAAAACTTGTTGGCCTGATGCTCGGTATTGGGGGAGGGGCTTTGCTTGTATTTTCGCGTGATATTTCTGAACACGGGAGCGGGCAGGAGTCACTCGGCGATCTGTTTGTTATTATGGGGGCAATTTGTTATTCTGTATATGTTGTTTCCATCAAACCTTTAATGGAAAAATACAGGGCCGTTCACATTTTACAATGGGTGTTCCTGTTTGGAAGCTTTATCAGCCTTCCCCTGGGATGGAACGCACTTTCACAGGTTTCCTGGTCGGCTTTTGACGGTCTCAGCTGGTTTGCGTTAGCCTATATTGTTTTTGGCGCCACTTTTTTAGCCTATCAACTAATGAATTATGGCATCAGTAAATTGGGTGCCAGCATAACGGGGTCATATATTTATACCCAACCATTCTTTGCCACACTGGCTTCCATGTTGATTCTACATGAAACCTTAAGTCTTCCCAAAATTGCTGCTGCCATGTTAATTATGACAGGTGTATTCCTCACCAATTATAATAAAATAACCGGGCCTGCCATCCAGTAAAATCAGGGTTTTACAACCAGTCGTTTTATTTAGGTTACCTTACGTGATTCCCGCCTTTTTGGTGGTAGACGGGAAATAAACGAAATTAATAATGCCTAACTCTAAAATATTGTCCGACAATCTTTTTCCGGTTGTGGGTATTGGGGCATCGGCTGGTGGTCTGGATACGTTTAAACGCTTTTTAAAAGCCATTCCGGAAGATTCCGGTATGGCTTATATATTAGTACAACACCTGGATCCGGCACATGAAAGTATTTTGGCGGATTTGTTACAGCGGGTTACTAAAATACCGGTACAGGAAATAACAGACAATATAAAGGTAGAGGCGGATCATATCTATATTATTCCTTCCAATAAATTACTAACTGCTACCGATGGTATTCTCCAGTTAAGTGAACGCCCTTCAAAAGGTCATGTGAACATGCCGATAGACTTGTTCTTTTCTTCCTTGGCAGAAGTACATCAGAGTCATGCGATTGGTGTGGTTCTTTCCGGAACAGGATCAGATGGAACCATGGGTTTGAAAGCCATTAAAGATCAAGGGGGTATTACTTTCGCTCAGGAACCTTCCTCTGCTGCCTATAATGGGATGCCGGATAGCGCTATTGCTGCGGAGGTAGTTGATTTTATTTTACCACCCGAAAAAATTCCCTCACAATTATTGTTACTACATGATACCATGGCATCCAGTGAGTATGGTGAACTAAATACTAAAGAAGAAGAAGTATTTAGACAGATCATTACCGTGATTCGCAGCAGCAGGGGGGTAGATTTTACCTATTATAAGCAAACAACTATCCGCCGCCGAATTGCACGGAGAATGGCACTGAGCCTGCAAAATAGTCTGAAAGAATACCTCAGTTATTTAAAAGCAAACAAACCGGAGCAGGATATTTTATACCAGGATCTGCTTATCCCCGTCACCCAGTTTTTTCGTGACCCGGAAGTTTTTGAAAATATGTGTGAAAGAGTATTTCCCGCCATTGTAAAAGACAAACCTGCCGGTGAAGCACTACGGATCTGGGTGGCAGGATGTTCTACGGGTGAGGAGGCCTATTCATTTGTGATGTGTTTACATGAATTTTTGGGAGACAAAGTAACCAGCATTAAAATACAGGTATTTGCCACAGATATTTCAGATATCGCGATTACAAAAGCAAGAAACGGTATTTATAAAAAAAGTGAACTGACCGGACTTTCTGAAAACCGGTTACAACAGTTTTTTACCCGCACTGACGGAAAGTTTCGTATAAACAGAAACATAAGGGACACCTGTATTTTCGCCAGTCACAATTACCTGAAAGATCCTCCTTTTGCCAATATGGACCTTATCAGTTGCCGTAATTCACTGATCTACCTGCAACCTTTTTTGCAAAAAAAAGCGCTCACCATTTTTCATTATGCATTGAAGGATAAAGGATTTCTGCTCCTCGGAAAATCAGAAACCTCCGGACAGGCTTCCGAACTGTATAACCTGTTTGATAAGCGTTCTAAAATTTATACAAGAAGTGCCGTAAGGGGAAAGTTCCTGCATATTTTACCTGAGCATAAGAAAGAAATCTTTGAAGGAAAAGATTATGGCTTTACAAGGAGCGAAACCGTAAAGGATGATTTTCAAAAAAATGCTGACGATGTATTATTAGAAAAATATGCCCCACCGGGCGTAGTGGTAAATGAAGATTTAGACATTGTGCAATTTCGCGGTGCCACCGGTATATGGCTGGAGTCATCTTCCGGCAAACCCAATCTGAACGTTTTAAAAATGGCGCGGGAGGGACTGGGCTTTGAACTGCGAAATAGTTTGCATAAAGTAAAAAGCAGTAAGTCGGCATTGCTTAAAGAAAATATACCCATGAAATTTATGGGAAAAGAGCGGCTCGTGACCATTGAAGTGATACCGCTGCTGAACACTATTGAAATGCATTTTCTTATTCTTTTTCGCGACAGTATTTCAATGAATAGTTTCGTGGGGGAACAGGTTATTGAAAATGGGAAACAGAAAGAAGATACAAAAAAAAGCAGGGAACTCTTACGGATAGCAGAACTGGAAAATGAACTTGCCCAGGTACGCGACGATATGAAAATTATTACGGAGGATCAGGAAGCGGCTAATGAAGAACTGCAAAGCGCAAATGAAGAACTTCTTTCCGGAAGTGAAGAACTGCAAAGTCTGAATGAAGAACTCGAAACTTCAAAGGAGGAGATACAAACAAGTAATGAGGAACTCATTTTAGTGAACCAGGAATTGTACGGGCGTAATGATCAATTAAATCTTTCACGTCTGTATGCAGAGTCCATTGTAAGTACCATCCGTGAACCCTTACTTATCCTTAATAGAAACCTGGAAGTAAGAAGCGCCAATAAATCTTTTTATACCAAATTTCAGACTACGCAAGAAAAAACAGAAGGACAACTCGTATTCGATTTGGGAAATAAGCAATGGGATATACCGGCGCTTCGTAAACTGCTGGAAAAAGTACTGCCTGAAAAAACCACTATTGTTGATTTTGAAGTGGAACATAGTTTTCCTGTTTTGGGAGAACGTGTGATGCTATTAAATGCAAGCTGCATTTTCAGGGATAATAATGATGAACAATCTATACTGCTTGCTTTAGAAGATATTACAGAACAACGACAGGTAGATAAAGAACTGGTAGTGATTGCAGAAGAACTGGAAAAACAGATCATGGAAAGAACTTTTTCATTAAACGAAGCCAATACCGAACTCAGGCATTCAAATGAAAATTTAGAACAGTTTGCCTATATTGCTTCGCATGACCTGCAGGAGCCCTTGCGAAAAATAAGGATATTTTCTGCGCTGCTAAACCAGAAGTATAGTGGCGAACTGCCCGAAGCCGCAAAAGAGTTACTTGCAAAAATTAACCGTTCTGCAGAGCGCATGTCAACGCTTATCAAAGAAGTGCTTGAGTTTTCAAAAATATTACAGTCCAATGCAGTTTTTGAAAAAATAAATCTGAACGATATACTGGATGAAATCATCAGTGATTTTGATCTTCAGATCAGTGAAAAGAAGGCGGTAATCGATTATGAGACATTGCCTGTAATTGAAGCGATACCGTTGCAGGTAAAACAACTTTTTTATAACCTGCTCAGCAATTCACTCAAGTTTTCAAAGAAAAATATAGCACCGGTTGTTTCCATCCGTTCCCGTACGCTTACCTTACCCGAACTGAAAAAGCACAAAGGACTAAATCAAAAACTGCTATATGCCGAAATAAGTATCCAGGATAATGGCCTTGGGTTTGACCAGGAATATGCCGACCAGATTTTTTTAATTTTTCACCGCCTGCATAGCCACGATGAGTTTATGGGAACAGGTATTGGTCTCGCATTGTGTAAAAAAATTGTGATTGATCACCAGGGTGAAATAAATGCTATTTCGGGTGTTGGTAAAGGGGCCCTATTTCAGGTGATACTACCTTTAACGCAATTACCCACACCCGAAATATCAGCTGCAATAGCGAAAAGAGTGTCAAAAATGCCCACCTAATCCGCTAACGGTTTTACCAACACGTTTTTGAAATAAACAATGCTTTTCGGATCATGTCCCTGTAAGGCAAATGTGCCGCTTGAAATGATGCGTTGATTGTTGCCTGCTGTGCGTTTTACGCTATCTGGCTCTGTATAATCCACCACTGTTTTTTCGTTAATTTTAATGATCACACGTTTACCCTGTACCATAATATATTCGGTAAACCAGGTATTGTCTTTCACTAGCGTATCTCTTACATCCTGTATGCCATAGAGGCTTCCTGTTCTCCGCCAGTCTGTATGCGAATTATTTACCTGCACTTCATACCCTTTTGCGGGCCAGCCTTTTTCCTGGTAATCGGTGTGAAAATAAATGCCTGAATTAGCGCCGGGCCTTGTCATTACATCTACTTTGAATTCGAAGTTTTTAAAAAGATGGTTCAGTACGTCTCCTTCATAAAAAAGGTGGGCGGTTTTGCCATGTACGATGATCATGCCGCTGTCTACCGAAAAAGTTTCTGCATTAGTTCCCACATGCCAGTTGGTAAGTGATTTGCCGTCGAATAAGGCTATCCATTTGGAAGAGCCTGTTTTTACTACACCGCAGCCGGAAAGGGTAAGGGTTAGGCAACAAAGAAAAAATAGCATTTTCATAAGCAGAAGTTTAGGTATAGATTCTCTGCAATGAAACTACTGATTTTTATACAGTATTGGATGGTTGACTTAATTCACCCCTCGATTCGAAAGTAAGGTCGGGGGTATCAAAAGAAATATTTTTCAGGGTTAATACTTACTGGTTACTTCAAATTATTGCGATGTTTGGGTGAAAATGAGAATCGTGTTCAGGTTAACAATTAATGGGTATCTTACTTTTTCTTTTCAAATAATTAATGATTGATGAAACAACTACTACTGCTCTGTTCCCTTATCTGTGGCTATGTATCGCTTACTGCACAAAATGGATTACCACCTGCTTTGTCAGCCATACGATTGGCGGATCTGAAAAAAGATATGTATGATCTTGCAGATGCGCATTTCCGTGGACGGTCGGCAGGTACTTTGGATGAATTGAAAGCTTCCATGTGGCTGGGCGAAAAATTAAGGACTATTGGCATGCAACCCGGCGGGGATGACAATACCTATTTCCAATTTTTTTCCATGTGGCGAAACCGCATAGCCGAAACCAGTACTATCCGTATAAATGATCATGTATTACAACTATGGACGGAAGTAGCTATTTCACAAATGGCCCCCGCGAACATGGAAGCGCCCATTGTATATCTCGGCAATGCCGCAAATATTGATATGAATAATGTGGATGTAAAAGGAAAGATAGTTGCCCTGGAAGCTTCTTCTGATGGAATAAATATGAACGTTTCTTTGCCCACATGGCGCTATAGCAGAAGTATGATGGTTAAGTATGGTACACCCCTGGTAAATAAAGGAGCAGTGGCTGTTATTTTTATTGCAGATAAAACAGCAGAGAAAAGCTGGGCAGATGCCGTGGAAAATTTTAAACGCGGCACGTATGATATTGAAAACGGACCCAATGCGCAGGTAACGGCTACCGTTCCTGTTCTGTGGTTACATGCAGATGCAAAAAACAGTCTCTCTAATTCAAAAGCAATACTAAAGGCTAATATTATTGTTGAGCGTTTTGATTATCCTTCGGTAAATATTATCGGAAAAATTGAAGGCACAGATCCATCACTCAAATCTGAGTACCTTTTATACAGCGGCCACCAGGATGCACATGGCGTTCGGAATGCCATCAATAATGACAGTATTTATTATGGGGCCGATGACAATGCCAGTGTAGATGTAGCCATACTTGCCGCAGCCCGGGCATTTAAAAAAAATCCGGGAAAACGTTCTGTATTGGTTGTGATACATGGTGCTGAAGAAAGAGGATTAGTAGGGTCAAGATGGTATACAACGCATCCAACGGTTCCCTTACAAAATATTGTTGCTGTTCTTAATGGAGACATGATCGGTAGAAATAACCCCGACAGCGCTGCGCTGCTGGGTGTACAGCCTCCGCACCGGAATTCAATGGAGTTGGTGAACATGGCCATGGATGCAAATAAAGAAGGTCCGAAATTTAAACTGGATACTTTATGGGATAAAATAACCCATCCGGAAGGATGGTATTTCAGAAGCGATCACCTGCCATATGCAAGAGCCGGTGTGCCTGCATTGATGTATACAACCTTACTGCATCCTGATTATCATACCCCAATGGATAATGCTGCCAATATTGATTATGATAAATTAAAACGAATGGCCGAATGGATGTACCGTACCGGATGGAAAGTAGCGAATGCTCCTAAAAGACCGGCAGTAGACGCTAATTTTAAACTGGAAAGATAACTCCGTGCCTTTGTGTGAATATTTACATGCACACAAAGGCACTGCAGTTAACATGGTATTTACCGCAACAGTTTAACGATACCATTTTATCAAAAGACGAGAACAACTACCTTAATAATCCGCCTGCCGGTAATTAATGATCATGAAATTATCTTTGTTTCTTTCTATTGCCATTTGCTTTGTATGTTCAGACGCAGGTTATTCACAAATATCCATTGATACATTCCCTAAATATAAAACGGTAACCCTTCCTTCAAAAAAAACAGCTTTTGTACAAACATTGCTTGTTCCATCGGCTGCACTTTTATATGGGGCAGTATCGTTGGGCAGTAATGCGCTGCATGACTGGAACCATACCGTTCAGAAAAATGTAATGGCTTCACCGGGGCAGTATACACATCTTGATGATTATTTACAATACGCACCAGCTATTGCCGGGCATGTGCTGAGTATTGCCGGTGTAAAAGGCAAGCATAGATTATTTGATAAGTTAATGATTGATGGTATTGCTGCAGTAGGTACCACTGCTGCGGTGTTATTTTTTAAAAGTATCAGTTCCGAAACAAGACCGGATGGAACTGATGACCGATCCTTTCCTTCCAATCATGCCGCTACTGCTTTTTGCGCTGCTGAACTGTTACGGGAAGAATACCGCAATGTTTCTCCCTGGTATGGCATAGCGGGATATACCGTAGCAGCCGCCACCGGTTATCTGAGACTGTATAATAACAAACATTGGTTGGGAGATGTGATAGCCGGCGCGGGTATTGGCATAGCATCTGCAAGAATTGCTACAAAATTATTACCTATGGCAAGAAGAGTACTGTTTGGTAAAAATAAAGCAGCGGTGATACTGCCATATTAATGATTCTGGTAGGGTAATCAATCCCGTTGCCTGGTGGCACAATGTTTTCAATCTACGCCGTAAGGATACTGCTATGCAAAGAAATACCATTAACGTTACCGCTTTTTTAACTTCCTTGTGCATGATGATCTCTGCCCATGCACAAAAGCCGGATACCCTGATCAGGAAACTGGACTCTTTACAGAAAGTTACTGATACCACTGGTAAGCAAATAAACAATACAGTACCATCGGCTTTTACAGAAAACACTGCTATCACACCAACAGCCTATTTTGTTCTATTATGGAGTAATACCAAACAAGCATTTGCGGCACCTTTTCATCTGCAGAAACGCGACAAGCGCAACCTCACCTATTTTATACTGGCCGAAGCGGCTCTTTCTTTTGCCGATAAGCCCATACAAAGAAATATGGTAACCTTTGCCGCCAACAGCAAAACGGTAAGGAATACCAGCGATTATATTACGCGTTTTGGCGGCAACTACGAGATCTATACTTTACTGGGGCTTGGAGTTGAGGGAATTATTTTTAATAATCGTAAACTGAAGACCACCACCTTACTTGCCACACAGGCCTATATTGTGGGTAGTGCAGTGGAGACGACGGTTAAATTTCTGACGGGAAGACAAAGACCTAATTATTATGATCCGGCCGCAACGGGTCCGGAGCCTACCTTTCATGGCCCTTTTTATTCAGGAAATGATGCAAACGGAACATATATCAATGGTTCATTTCCGTCGGGTCACTCAACGGTAGCATTTGCAGCAGCCACAGTTTTCGCGATGGAATACAAGGATAAACCGTTGGTGCCCATCATTAGTTATACCGCCGCTACCCTTATTGCGCTGAGCAGACTTACAGAAAATAAGCATTGGGCAACAGACATAGTTGCCGGTGCCGCATTGGGCTTTTTAACAGGCCAGCAGGTGGTTAACAACTATCACCGGTATGCAAAACTGCGTAATGGCGACGCAAAAAAGAAAGTACTGGGTTCCGCCACATTTCATCTTCAATATGGGATGGGACATCTTATGCCGGGCGTGGTGTACAATTTCTATTGACGGAGCACCATCCACCTTCCTGAATATCTAACTGTTAGTTGTCTACATGATGACAGAAATGTTGGACTACACCCGTCAACAGCATGGGATCATTGATGGTGGTTTACTGATAATAATTCATAGAAAAAACCAAGCGGTTGATGCGCCTGGTTTTTGTTTTTTATAAAGTGTAATGGATAGAGATGTTATGCCCATTATACTTTACAATATGACAGTTGTGATTGTGAGGACACAATCACAGAGATCAGGCAGTTAATGTGTCTTCACATAACAATGTACTACATGTGTCATACATTTTTAATGTCTAATGAGTATTACACATATTTCGTAACACCGGGAACTGCCACAGGATAAAATCCATCAGTATTAGGAACAACGGGCGGCATTGCATCCCATGCATATATTTTTGGATGAATATCCATTCCGGAATTTAAAGCTTTGTCCCAGTTAACTACCTGTCCGCTGTATGTGGCCATACGGCCGAGTATGGAAGTCATAGAACTTTTTGCACCGTTCTCTGCATCGGCAAATTTATATTCGCCTTTTGCAATGGCTGAAAATAATTCATCGTGTTCGGTCTGGTAGCCATTGTTCTCTGTTTTTTTATCAAACTGGTAAAGAACTTTTCCATTTGCATCAGTAATATTGGCTTTGCCGCAATGAATTTTTCCTTTTGTACCTACAAACAATTCGTCCACACGGCTCATGGTGCCGGGTATATGACGGCACTGGCTGTTAAGTATGGAACCGTCTGCATATTCAAACTCTACAAAATGATGATCGAATATTTCACCATGCTCTTTTCCCTTGCGAACCTGGCGGCCACCCATGCCTTGTGCTTTTACAGGGTACCCACCTTTGAACCAGTTGATTACATCTAAATTATGGATATGCTGTTCGGTAATATGATCGCCACATAACCATACAAAATAATACCAGTTGCGCATCTGGTATTCCATTTCGGTTTGTCCTTCTTTACGGGGTCTCACACATACACCATCATTGTTCCTCCAGGCCTGTGCAGAAGTGATATCACCGATCATATCTTTTCTTGCAAATAATTCGCGGTAAGAATTCTGGTAATGTCGCTGCAATCCTACCACTACGTTCAGTTTCTTTTGTTTGGCGATGGCGGCAATATCCAATACTTTTTGCACACCAGCAGGATCAGTGGCTACAGGCTTTTCCATAAATACATGTTTGTTTTGCCTGATAGCTTCTTCAAAATGAATAGGACGGAAGCCGGGCGGTGTGGCCAGTAATACCACATCTGCCAAAGGGATGGCTTTCAGGTAACCATCAAAGCCGGTAAACCTTCTTTCTGCCGGCACATCAATCCGCTTTTTTACATCTGCAGCAGTTTCTTCTGCCATAAGCGACTTGTAACATTTTTCAATGTTATCACCAAAGGCATCTGCCATGGCTACCAGTTTCACGTTTTGTTTACTCAGCAGAGCCTGCATAGCAGCGCCGGTGCCGCGTCCGCCGCAACCGATTAGCACAATTTTAATAGCATCATCAGATCCGGAAAAATAATTAGCTCGGGATAATAATGGGGCGGCAATAAGACCACCCGCCAGTAAAGAAGTTTGTTTTACAAATTCCCTGCGGGAAGCGTTTTTGGAAGCATCGTTAAGCATACAAAAGTTTTTAAAGGTGAAGGTTATAGACCAAGGTAGTTTTTAAAAAATTGATTAATTTCTGCCGTTGCCGGTTGTTGTAAAGGGCGTACTAAACGAAAGCCCACTGCTTTTGCTTCTGTAAGCCACCATTTACTTTTCGGTATCTGCGGATCCCGAAGGTTCCATTGCGGATCGGATTTGAAACGTTTGGCGCTTCGGAGTTCCAAAGCGGTTTCGGTAAATCCCCCGCCACGCAAAGCTTTGGGATACCGAGAGGGATTAGGTATAACAACCGGATCGCTGGTAACGCCTAAGGAAGCATAACGGTTTTCCTGATAATGATCAAGTGTCCATTCCATCACATTGCCAAGCATATCATATAAGCCCCAGGCATTGGGTAATTTTTCGCCTACTTTGTGAAAGCTGTCATCGCTGTTCTTATCATACCAGGCATACTGATCCAGTTTTGAACTATCGGTACCAAAGAAGTAAGGAGAACTGCTTCCTGCCCTGCAGGCATATTCCCATTCAGATTCCGTAGGTAAACGATAGAAGATGCCTGTTTTCTGGTAAAGCCAGCGGCAATACATTAAGGCACCGTATTGCGACATGCTGTTGGCAGGATAACCACCTTCCTTTCCCATTCCTAAACTAAAGTCGATATACTGTGGACTAGGCCGTGTGATGGCATCTACTTCTACATTCAAACTGGTAGTTTCATCTTTTAAGAAAACATCCAGTTCATCGCGCGTTACTTCAAAAGCGCCCATCCAGAATGCGGAGAGATGTATTTTTTGTTGCGGGCCCTCATCAGGGTTCCTGTTTTTTTCTGTGGCATTACTTCCCATCATAAACTCACCACTTTTGATGGGTATCATTCTGCAATGCAGGGAAGTTGATGGTAATGCCTGTTCGTAAATGATAAAATCAGTAGTTTTAGATTGTGCGCTGCTGCCGAGAAAGCACAATACTATCAGCAAAAGAACAGCAATTTTTTTCACGTGTAGCGTTTCAAAGGTTTAAGATAGAAAGTTACTCTTAACTATACAGATTGCCAAACCCGGTTACTCCAAACTTTTTTAAATGAGACTGTATCCTCACTTCGGGAAAAACTGCTTTGGTTATTTTTTCCAGTAATGATTAAATCCTTTGGTAATATGATATAGGATCTTCCCTTCTTTCAATTCGGTGATAAGTAATTCTGCACTGTTTGCTATGGCCAGTTTTTTTGCTGAAGCCACTGGAAGGATACTGCAGGCCGTATCCAACCAGTCGGCCTCTGCTCCGTCTTTTGCGATTACGGTTACGTTCCGTTGTGAAATAATGCCATACCCTTTTCGCGGATCAATGATATGGGAATACTTCTTACCGTTATGTTCAAAATATTGATATACATCTCCGGAAGTGGCTACTGCAATGGATGATAATAAAAGTTTACGGGGCAGCAATTCATCTGTTGTTTCAGGCGTATTTATCCCAATTAGCCATCCTTGGCTATCGGGAGGCGGTTTACTCATGGCCATATCACCACCTGCATCTGCCAATGACTGTTTAACCCCATGCTTCGATAAAAAATCTACTACCTGCTGTGCAATATATCCTTTGGCAATACCTCCCAAATCAAGACGCATCCCTTTGATGGGTAAGTTTACCCGATGGCCACGGGTATCTATTTTCAAATGATAAAAACCTGTCAGTTTTCTTTTTTCTAAAACCATATTGCTGTCAGGACATATTTTTTCTTTTCG
>JBBRHM010000115.1:0-11756 GCA_038222655.1 Chitinophagales bacterium
TACCGCAACGAAGTATACAGGCCATCTCTGCCGGCGTGTTGTCAAGGGCATGGAAAGACAAAGATTATAAGGAGATCAACAGAATATATGAACGCTCCTGTATCAATCTGTTACTCATGTCGCTGTTTATCTTTGGTAATATTTGGCTAAATGTGCAGGACGGCATGACTGTTATGAGCATTCAAAACCAGTACCGCGACGGACTGAGTGTTTTATTTATTCTGGGTATGGTACGTATTGTAGATGCAGGTACCGGTTTAAACGCCATGGTGATCAACACCTCCACTTTCTGGAAATTTGATTTTTATAGCGGCGTTGTTTTACTTGCCCTCCGTTTACCCCTTACTTATTATCTCATTAAAAACTATGGAATCATCGGCTCAGCTTTTGCAGAGCTTGCGGCCTATGGTATATACAATTTTATCCGCTTTGAATTTCTGCGCAGAAAATTTAAGATGCAACCTTTCAATCTTAAAACGCTGTATTCACTTTTACTGGCCATAGCCGCCTATGGAGTGGCTTATTACTTTTTTCAAAATGTACATGGTTGGTTAGGCATTTTTATGCGAGCCGGTGTATTTTCAGTAATCATGGCAGCAGGTATCTTTTATTGGAACCTCACACCGGATGCAGGACAGTTATATGCAGTATTTAGAAAACGACTTAGTGGTAATATGTAAAAGTGAGTTGAACCACGAAGGAGTGATAAATTTTATAAAATGTACCTGGTAGTGATCACTTACTACTTACTATTTACTACCACTCTACCCGCACCCCGATACTTTGGTTGCCAATAGGTATCATTCAGGTCGCTGATCATTACGCCACCACTGGTACTGGCATGCACAAATTTGTTATTGAGCAGATAAACACCCACATGCGAAATATCTTTTCCACCCGTATTAAAAAAAACAAGATCACCTTCTTTAAGATCCTCCAGTTCTATAGGTTCGCTGGTTTTGAACTGTTCCTCCGCCGTTCTTGGCAGGTTTTGCTGGTATACATCACGTAGCAATACCTGGGTAAAGGCAGAACAATCAATGCAGTTATCCGTACTGCCACCCATACAGTATTTTGTTCCCCACCATTTGTCTATTACTTCGAGTAAGGGAATATTTGTCAGCATTTCTACGGTTGCATCCATGGCCACTGCATATTTGAGTTGCAGCATAGTAGCATTCTGAATCTCAACAGATCCCAGGGTTGTTTCCGGCGGCTTAGTATTGGGAATCGTTTCTGTATTAGCAGTTACACGAGGTACAGATTGGGTAATTTTTTTTTGATGTGCTGAAGTAACCATTCCGCCGGGTGTAACTTCCTGGTCTAAAAAATCTCTCTTACCCGTGTTCCTTGGCTTTTTTACCATGGTGGTGGTAACAGGACTATCCTTAGCCGCAAGTTTCCGCACAGAGGAACAGCTTGTCAAAATCAGCAAGCCCATTAAACCCGGTATCAGACCCTGTAATTTCATAAATACTGATTTAGCAAGTTAAGTGCCGCATCTTAAAATTTTCAGCCAGTGGAATAACTTTATGATTTGGGTAGCACCCGGAAACGAAATGTGGATAACTCTGTATAGTCTGGAGTATGAAGTTAGGAGTGGAAAGTTGTGGAAAATTGATTCATTTGGAACATCCAATAACCTGCGATATTTGCTGTTTGTTTGTGGTTCATTTGAAAAGTAATCATACACGCCTAACCCCTAATTGCTAACTAACTATCAGTATGAAATTTTCTCACTTACATGTCCACACACAATATTCACTGCTCGACGGGGCTGCTTCGATTAGTGGCTTGTATAAAAAAGCTATGAACGACGGCATGCCTGCACTGGCCATTACCGATCATGGTAATATGTTTGGAGCCTTTGATTTTGTGAGTCAGGCCTGGAAGAATACCAAAGTAGTGGGAAAAGATGCTAATGGAAAAGATATCCTTGAACCGGTAGTAAAGCCCATTGTAGGTTGTGAATTTTATGTGGTGCGCGACAGGCATGCCAAATCGTTCACCAAAGACATGAAAGACCAGCGCTATCACCAGGTATTACTTGCCAAAAATAAAATTGGGTACCAAAACCTGGTAAAACTTACTTCACTGGGTTTTATTGAGGGCATGTACAGTAAATACCCGAGAATAGATAAAGAGCTGATTGAAAAATACCATGAAGGATTAATCGCCACCACCTGTTGTATCGGCGCCTATGTTCCACAAACCATCCTTCATGAAGGAGAAGAAAAAGCGGAGAAAGAATTTACATGGTGGCTGGATATGTTTGGGGAAGATTATTATATAGAAATACAGCGCCATGAAATTAAGGAACAGGAAATCATCAATACTACCTTACTCAAGTTCGCTAAAAAATATAAGGTTCCCGTTATTGCTACCAATGACAGTCATTATGTTGACAAAGATGATTCCAATGCGCACGATATACTGCTTTGTATTAATACAGGCGAAAAGCAAAGTACACCCGGCTTTGATGATTTTGTAAATGATGAGATACAGGTAAAGAACCGCCGTTTTAAATTTCCGAACAACCAGTTTTATTTCAAAACCAGTGAGGAAATGTCGAAACTCTTCAGCGATATTCCCGAATCACTCGACAATACCAACGCCATCGTTGATAAGGTAGAAATACTAAATCTTAAAAAAGATATTCTTCTCCCCGCCTTCCCTATTCCAAAAGAATTTCAGGTACATACAGATGCGAATCTTAACCAATGGGAATACCTGCAGCATATTACAAAACTGGGTGCGGCAAAAAGATACAGTGATCTGACAACAGCCATACAGGAAAGAATTGATTTCGAGTTGTTCACTATCAGAACCATGGGCTTTGCCGGTTACTTTTTAATTGTAAGTGATTTTATCAGGGCGGGTCGTGAATTGGGCGTGTTCGTGGGCCCCGGGCGTGGTTCAGCTGCCGGCAGTGTGGTTGCCTATTGTATTGGCATTACTAATATCGATCCTATTAAATACAATCTACTCTTCGAACGTTTCCTTAACCCGGATCGTAAGAGCATGCCCGATATTGATACAGACTTTGATGATGAGGGCCGGCAGAAAGTAATCGATTATGTAGTTGATAAATACGGCAAGAACCAGGTGGCCCAGATTATTACCTATGGTACCATGGCCGCCAAAATGAGTATCAAAGATGTGGCCCGTGTAATGGACCTGCCGCTGGCCGAAAGTAATATGCTGGCTAAACTTGTGCCTGACAAACCGGGTACCGAATTGAGAAGGGTTTTACACGCACCCTTAACTGTAAAAGAAGGAGAAAAATCACTCGAAGAAAAAGAAGCCTACCAGCAGGAGGATATTGAAAATGTAAAAAAGCTGCGTGAAATTTACAAGGGAACCGATATCCGCGCGCAAGTGTTGAAAGAAGCAGAAAGACTGGAAGGTTCGGTGCGAAATACCGGTATCCATGCAGCCGGAATCATCATTGCACCAAGGGATCTTACAGATCTTATTCCGGTGGCCACTTCAAAAGATTCTGATCTCTGGATGACGCAGATTGAAGGCAGCATCATTGAAGATGCCGGTGTTATTAAAATGGATTTTTTAGGTCTCAAAACCTTATCCATTTTAAAAACCGCATTACAATTGATTAAGCAGAATTATGATACAGTAATAGACTTAGATACGATAGCATTGGATGATGAAAAAACTTTCCAGCTATATCAGAAAGGTGAAACCAATGCCACTTTCCAGTTTGAAAGTGTGGGCATGCAAAAATACCTGCGTGAACTTAAACCCGATAAATTTGATGACCTGATAGCGATGAACGCCTTGTACCGTCCGGGTCCTATCGCCTACATTCCTAAATTCATCGATCGTAAACATGGCCGCGAAGCCATCAGTTACGACCTCGATGATATGAAAGAATATCTCGAAGAAACCTATGGTATTACCATTTACCAGGAACAGGTAATGTTACTTAGCCAAAGTATCGGTGGCTTTACAAAAGGTGATGCGGATGTATTGCGGAAAGCAATGGGTAAAAAACAGAAATCGGTTCTGGATAAAATGAAAGCACAGTTTATTTCCGGCGCCACGGCAAAAGGACATGCTGCAGATAAGTTAGAAAAAATATGGAGGGATTGGGAACAATTTGCCCAATACGCTTTCAATAAATCACATTCCACCTGCTATGCACTGGTTGCTTACCAGACAGCGTATTTAAAAGCACATTATCCGGGAGAATACATGTCGGCAGTACTTAACCATGCAGGCGCTATCGAAAAAATTACCTTCTTCATGGAAGAATGTAAACGGATGGGTATAAAAGTGCTGGGACCGGATATCAACGAATCACTCAAAGGTTTTGCGGTAAATGCCAAAGGAGAAATCCGTTTTGGTTTGGGTGGTTTGAAAGGCGCCGGTGACGCAGCTGTAGATAATATTATTGCAGAAAGAGAAAAGAATGGCCTGTATACCGATATGTTCGATTTTATCAAACGCGTGTTACAAAAAAATGTAAATAAAAAATCACTGGAGAGCCTTGCTTATTCCGGCGCTTTTGATTGTTTTACTACTTACCACCGTGCACAATATTTTCATATCGGGGATGGCGAACGCATAAACGGGCTGGAAAAAATTATTGCTTACGGACAGGCGCAACAAACTTTAAGTGCAGGCACTACCAATACATTATTCGGCGACCTTCCTGCTGCCATGATGGTGTCGCAACCCAAGATCGCCAATTGCGAACAATGGACGCTCACAGAATTGCTGGACCACGAAAAAGACGTAACCGGTATGTTCATGAGCGGTCACCCACTGGATCATTTTAAATTTGAATTAAAGTATTATGGCATAACGAGGATCAATGATTTTAATGAAATTAAAGAAACCCTGCACCTGCAGCCAAATCCCGGTAAAGGGCTTCGGGTAGCGGGTCTGGTGATAGATGTACAGCACCGCGTAACTAAAACAGGTAAAAATTTCGGATCCTTTGTAATAGAAGATTTCAGTGGTAAAACCGAATTTCTTTTATGGAGCGAAGACTATATCAAATTTCAGAACTATCTGGAAAAAGGACAAAATGTTTTACTCTACGGATATTTCAGGCCTCGATATAATCGCCCCAACGAATTTGATTTCAAGATCAATACCATGTCATTGCTCGAAACGGTAAAACAGACATTGACAAGAAGTATAGAAATTAATGTACATCCTGCTTCCATCACTCCTGATTTTGTCAAATTCGTTGACAAAAACGTACGCAGCTTTCCTGGTAAATCATCCCTGCGTTTTAATATTTATGAACCCAAAGAAAACCTGAAAGTAAGTCTATACACTTTCGAAAAAGGGTTTCAGATGAATGAAGAAATGGCCGATTTTTTAATGGATAACCCGGATGTGGATGTGCATGTAGGATTGGTGGGGTAAACTTCTCTTACCTGACTGAAATGTCGCCCAAAATAGAAATAAGCTGCCCGCCTGTCAGGTTTTGCCTGTTGTTGCGTCATTAATAACAGAAGTGGAAAAGTCAAATCAGCACAAATCGATGTTTGGACATATATTTGATATACTTCACTCAGGAACAGCAAAATCATAAACAATTAAATATTTAAAAATGGCTTTAGAATTAACAGACGCGAATTTTCAGACATCTGTACTGGACAGCGATAAACTTACTTTGGTAGATTTCTGGGCAGAATGGTGCGGGCCTTGCCGCGCTATAGGTCCGGTTATTGAAGAACTGGCAAAAGAATACGACGGTAAAATAAATGTGGGTAAAGTGAATGTAGATCATAACCCGAACCTGAGTGTGAATTATGGCATCACTTCTATTCCCGCTATCCTTTTTATAAAAGGTGGCCAGATCGTTGACAAACAAATCGGGGCTGTGCCCAAATCAGTGCTTGATAAAAAAATACAGGCGCATATTTAATATCTGAAACGTAAACGTAAGGAAGGAGCTTTTTTACAAAGCTCCTTTTTTTATGTTAGTTATTGAACGCTCAGCATTTGGAATGTCTTTGCGAGTAGGAACGACGAAGCAACCTGTGTTGCTGTGATATTTCATTTTCTATATATCTAAAGTTTAAACACAGGCTGCTTCGTTCCTCGCAGAGACGATTCGTTAATTGCTTGTTTCTCATACGTCTGTTCCTCATTTTTCATTATCTTACCTTCTCTAATTTCATAACTCAAATGAACAGATGATGAACATAAAGACCCGCCTGATCCTAATGAATTTTTTAGAATTTTTTATCTGGGGTTCCTGGTTAATCTCATTGGGGGGGTATATGATTGTAACGCTTCATTTTACCGGTGGCCAGGTGGGTGCCGTTTATGCAACAATGGGTATCGCTTCTTTATTTATGCCTGCGTTGTTAGGTATTGTTGCAGACAGGTGGATAAACGCAGAACGGGTATTGGGGCTTTGTCATATTATGGGTGCCGGATTATTGCTGTGGGCATCCACGGTATCAGATTATGATACTTTTTATCTGATCATGTTGTTGAATTCAATGGCATTTATGCCAACAATCGCACTGAATAATACGGTATCGTACATAGTTCTTGAGAAAAAAGGATTTGATATTGTTAAGGATTTCCCGCCTATCCGCGTTTGGGGAACCATCGGCTTTATCTGCGCCATGTGGATGGTAGATATTTTTGGATGGACCAAAAGTCCACTGCAGTTATATGTAAGTGCTGGCGCTGCTTTGGTATTAGGGATATATTCTTTTACCATGTCTAAATGTCCGCCTGTAAAAGTGGAGGTCAAGCGTAATTTTCTTTCTGCTTTGGGCCTGGATGCCTTTATATTATTCAAACGTAAAAAGATGATTATCTTTTTTGTTTTTGCGATGTTGCTCGGTGCTGCTTTACAAATTACCAATGCTTTTGGTGGTGCATTCCTGGATGATTTTAAAACAAATTATGCAGACTCATTTGGTGTACAACATCCGAATGTATTATTATCCATTTCTCAGATATCTGAAACATTATTTATTCTTACTATTCCCTTTTTCCTTCGCAGGTTTGGCATCAAGAACGTGATGCTGATGAGCATTTTTGCATGGGTACTACGTTTTGGATTATTCGGCATTGGTGATCCCGGACATGGATTATACCTCCTGATCCTATCCATGATCATTTATGGAATGGCTTTTGACTTCTTTAATATTTCCGGATCTCTGTTTGTAGAAAAAGAGGCGGATATTAAAATCCGGGCCAGTGCACAGGGTTTGTTCATGCTCATGACCAATGGAATCGGCGCCTATCTTGGCGGTACGATCAGCGGGTGGGTTGTGGATTATTTTACAGTGAATGGTGTAAAAAACTGGCATAATATCTGGTTCAGCTTTGCTGGCTATGCGTTGGTATTAGGCATTGTTTTTCCGTTGGTTTTCCGCTATAAACATGACAGGAATAATATAGAAAAAGTGCCCCATTAATAAGTATATCCCTTGGGCGGTTATGGGTTACCTGACCACCCGTTTATGTAAGGTTAATAAATTTTCAAGCAAAGAAAGATTAGGAGCAAAGGCACAAAAATGGCAATTTGGCCTTTGCTTCTTTGCAACTTAGCGTGAAACCTCCTCTACTATGTGAAAGCATGCCTAAATCTATTTTCGATATCCGCAATACTCTTAATAACTAATTATTATTACCCATTACTAATTAATTTTGCTACTCAAATACGTAGCGCACATGATTTCTGATCCTTTTGCCATTATTGCCAATGAGCCTGATACACAACTTAAACAGATAGGTGAAAAAATTCTTCGTAAGGATAGGATATCCTTTGAAGATGGTGTTACACTTTTCGAAAAGGGCTCTCTCTCCTTTCTTGGCACATTAGCCAATTGGGTGCGGGAACAGAAACATGGGGATAAAACTTATTTTAACCGAAACTTTCATATAGAGCCCACCAATGTCTGTGTGTTCTCCTGTAAGTTTTGCTCCTATTCCCGCTTATATGCCAACCGCGATGAAGGATGGGAACTGAGTGTTGAACAGATGATGCATATTGTAAAAAGCTATGATGGTAAACCGGTTACGGAAGTACATATTGTAGGAGGCGTACATCCGAAAATGAATATGGCTTTTTTTATTGACCTGCTTAAAACTATTAAGGCGCATCGTCCCGATTTGCATATTAAAGCCTTTACCCCGGTAGAACTGGATTACATGTTTAAGAAAGCGAAACTAAGCGTGGAAGAAGGTATGCGGCTGGCGCATGAAGCCGGACTGGATTCGTTACCGGGCGGTGGTGCAGAAATATTTCATCCCGAAATCCGTACACAGATCTGTGAAGACAAAGTAGATGCGGATGGATGGCTGCATATTCATAAAACAGCCCATCAATTGGGTATGCATAGTAATGCAACCATACTGTATGGTCATATAGAAAAATTTAAACACCGTGTTGATCATATGGAAAGGCTACGGCAATTGCAGGATGAGACAGGAGGTTTTAATACTTTCATCCCGCTCAAGTTCCGTAACAAGGGAAATGATATGAGCAATGTTGCAGAATCATCGGTTATTGAAGACATGAAAATGTATGCAGTGGCGCGGTTGTACATGGATAACTTTCCGCATATCAAAGCATACTGGCCCATGCTGGGCAGACAGAATGCACAACTGGCCCTCTCTTTTGGGGTGAATGATATTGATGGCACTATCGACGATTCTACTAAAATATACGCCATGGCGGGAAGTGAGGAACAAACGCCGGTTATGAGTACTGCAGAACTGGTCATGTTGATTAAACAGGTAAAAAGACAGCCGGTTGAACGTGGCACCCTCTATAACGAAATCAAAGATTATTCCGGAGTTACAATTGATGAGCTACAGGTAAATCCAGAACTTAATTAAGCCATTTTGTTTACGACAAAATGCATAATTTTTCTTTGCGCATTACCTACTTTGCGTCTCGGCGTAAAATAGTACGCAACCCATTTAATTTTAATTTCCCGCGTTTCCCAATGTTCCTTTTTTGGGAGGCACTAATATCAACCGCAGTGTTGTATCATCAGTAAAATAACTTATGGCCCAGTTAATAAATATGATGAGCTTATTTTTCACGCTCAGTATCAGCATCAGGTGTAAAAACATCCATACAAACCAGGCAAGCCTTCCCTGAAAACTCATAAAAGGAAGATCCACCACGGCTTTTCGCTTTCCCACTGTTGCCATAGTGCCTGGATTAGTATATTCAAATAGGTGTAAAGGCTTCCCTCCTGCCAGATTATCAAAATTATGCGCTGTGTTTTTAGCCTGTGCAATGGCAACATTGGCCAACTGCGGATGTCCCTTGGGAAATGTGGCGGTTTCCATAGACGCAATATCGCCAATAACAAAAACAGTTTCAGAACCCTGCATGCGATTGTAGGCATCCACTTTTATGCGGTTACCACGCACCAGTTTTTCTTTATCAATTCCGGGAGGAACATTACCGGTTACACCGGCCGCCCATATAAGGGTATTTGTGGGAAGGATTCTTCCATCAGCAAGCCTCACGGTTTTGCCGTCGTAGTCTTCTACACGGGCATTTGTCCATACCTGCACTCCCATTTCTTCAAGATATTTTTGCGATTTTTCCTGCGAGGCCTTACTCATTACCTCGAGTGTTTCTGCTCCGGCTTCCACCAGGTAAACATTTAGTTTAGAGAAATCCATATCCGGATAATCTTTGGGAAGAATATTGGTTTTCAATTCTGCCAGAGACCCAGAAAGTTCAACGCCGGTAGGGCCTCCCCCTACCACTACTATATTCATAATGGCAGCCATCTCTTCTTCTTTTGCGGATACAGCATCTTCAAAGTTCATCAGTATATGGTTGCGCAGTGTTATCGCTTCTGTAGTTGATTTCATGGGAAACGAAAACTGTTCTATGTTTTTGTTTCCGAAATAATTGGTGGTACAACCCGTGGCAATAACAAGATAATCGTATGAAAAAGTACCGGCATCGGTCATTACTTTTTGCAAAACCATATCTACTTCTGTAACTTTTGCAAGCCGTACATGTACCTCGGGTTTTTTCTGAAATACTTTACGCAATGGAAAAGAAATAGAACTGGGTTCGAGGCGGGCAGTGGCTACCTGGTATAATAATGGCTGGAACTGGTGAAAATTATACTGATCGATGATCGTAATTTCGTAATCACTATGCTTAATCCTTTTGGCGAGTTGAAGTCCCGCAAAACCTGCCCCAAGAATAACCACCTGTTTCCTGCTCATAATTAATTTTTATTTTACGGGTTCAAGGCTGCATTTTAAATGATGATTCATGCAACATGTAAAATGCAATATTTAAAATAACCATTCCACGCTAACATTCCGGTAAACTGATAGGTATATGGATTGCCAGTCCGCCATCTGAAGTTTCTTTGTATTTACTACTCATATCCATTGCCGTATCCCACATGGTTTTGATGACTTTATCCAGACTTACAATCGCATAATCCGGTGAACTTTGCAGTGCCAGTTGGGAAGCAGTAATGGCTTTGATGGCCCCCATGGTATTGCGTTCTATGCAGGGTATTTGCACCAATCCGCCTATAGGGTCACAGGTTAATCCCAGATGATGTTCCATCGCAATTTCTGCAGCCATTAGGGATTGACGTTGTGTTCCGCCCAATGCCTCTGTAAGCGCCGCCGCCGCCATAGCTGACGAAACCCCAATCTCTGCCTGGCAACCGCCCATCGCGGCAGAAATGGTTGACCCTTTTTTAAAAATGCTGCCGATTTCAGCAGCCGTAAATAAAAACTTACTAATCTTATCTTCCAAATTACCATCACAAAAAACAATATAATACAGCAGTACTGCCGGTATTACGCCCGCAGCACCATTGGTTGGAGCGGTTACTACCCTGCCAAAAGAAGCATTCTCTTCATTTACTGCCAGGGCAAAACAACTTACCCAATCCAGTATATAAGTAAAACCATTGCCACCTTTCTGTATACATTCTATCCATTGTTCATAACCAGCATATTGCTGATTTTTGATTAACTTCTTATTGAGGTCAAATGCTCTTCGCCTTACCTGTAAACCGCCGGGTAGTTCGCCCTGTGCATGGCAGCCACGGTAGGCACATTCTTTCATGGCGTTCCATATCTTCAGGATTCCATTTTTGGTTTCAGCCTCTGTGCGCCATGCCGTTTCATTTTCCATCACAACTTCATGAATGGCCATTCCTTTCATACACCAGTGTAAAAGATCGTCTGCTGTGTTGATAGGGAATGGAAGATCCACCGAGAGTTTACCGCCATTATTCTCCCCTTCCTTTACCACGAATCCCCCGCCGATAGAAAAAAATGTCTCGCTCCAGCTTTCTCCATTTTCTAAGGTTACCAGGAAGGAAAGACCATTGGGATGAAAGGGCAATAATTCATTGTAGAGAAATTGTACATTCTTGGGGATGTCAAAACTGATCCATGCCTCGCCGTTTAAACAAAGTTTTTTAGCGTTGCTGATTGCTTTGATTTTTGGGGCGATGGAATTAACGTCTATGGTAACGGGATCTTCTCCACTCAAACCCATCATAACAGCAATATCCGTTCCATGCCCTTTACCGGTTTTCGCTAATGACCCATACAGTAAAGCAGTTATGGATGTTACCTGTGAAAGACTTGCTTTGTTACGGATAGTTTCCAAACAACGCAAAGCAGCTCTCCAAGGCCCTAATGTATGTGAACTGGACGGCCCAACCCCAATCTTAAACATATCGAAAACAGAAATCGGTTCATGCGGCATACTGAGAATTCAGTTGACAAATTTACACTGT
>JBBRHM010000116.1:0-11705 GCA_038222655.1 Chitinophagales bacterium
ATCAACCAGGACGCATGGCTTTCACTGGCTGATCTTTCAGCGGCACAGCAAATAAAATATACTATCCATAAAGAAGGAAACGGTGTATACGTATTTATTCTTAACGGAAATGTTTCCATAGATGACCAGTCATTGCAAACATGTGATGCATTGGGCATTTGGGAAACAGGTTCCATCAACATCAAAGCAGATAGTGCGGCACAATTATTATTGATAGAGGTACCTATGAAAATACAAGGAGTGTAACTATGTCAATAAACAAAAACAGAACAATCAAAAGTATATTATATGCACAACCGATGGATATGGGCGGTATGCCCATCAGGCAACCTTTTCCATCAGCGAAAGCAGAACAGATAGATCCGTTTTTATTATTACATCATGCCGATATCAAAGTGCCAACACATGTTGATACAAAACATGCAGGTGTGGGTCCGCACCCTCATCGTGGTTTTTCGCCAGTGAGCTTTATTTTCAAAGGTGGTGTGCATCATCGCGACAGTCGCGGTAATGATAACGTGGTATATGCGGGCGGCACTCAATGGATGAATGCAGGCATGGGCATGATTCACAGTGAAAGGCCACCGCAGGATATTCACGAAATGGGCGGCAGGCAGGAACTGATACAGCTGTGGGTGAACACACCGGCAAAACATAAAATGGATATACCTGCTTATCAACCATTAACAGCGGAAGAAACCCCGATGGTAAAATCAACTGATCTGTTAACCACTGTTCAAGTTATAGCAGGTGAACTGGATACTGTTCAAGGTCCCATCCATACCTTATCACCGGTAAATACGTTTACCGCAGAAATGAAAAAGGGTGGTAAATTTTTCTTCCGTATTCCTTCTGCGCATAATGCGTTTATCTATATCATGGATGGGAAAGTACATGTCACAGGCGACAGTGAAGTGGATGAAAAATATGTAGCGGTATTTAATCTGGATGGTGAAGGGTTTGAACTGGAAGCGCTGGAAGATACCCGCCTCTTTATCGGTACAGGAGAACCCTTGAACGAGCCCGTTGCTTCGCATGGTCCCTTTGTGATGAATAACCAGACAGAATTAATGGAAGCGTTCCGTGATTACCAGTTGGGAAAAATGGGCGTACTCATTGAAGAATAAGAGGGTCCTGGGATGATAGTCAAAAGTCCACACAAGAACGAAATAAAATTTTTATAAACCAAAAAATAACAAACATGTCAACCTTCAAAATCGATGCATCACACAGCGAAGTAACTTTTAAAATAAAACACCTGATGATCACTAATGTTACGGGTAATTTTACCAAATATGATGCAACCATGGAAAGCAGTGCTGCTGATTTCAGTGATGCGAAAATTTCTTTTGAAACAGAAGTAGACAGTATCTCTACCAACAACGAACAGCGTGACGGACATTTAAAAGGCGATGATTTTTTTGCAGCGGAAAAATTTCCAAAAATTCTTTTCAGGTCAACCAGCCTGGATAAGAAAGGAACAGATGAATATATCTTAAAAGGAGATCTTACTATTCGCGATATAACGAAACCAGTAGAACTGACTGTAGAATATGGTGGTACGGCAACCGATCCATACGGACAGGTGAAATCAGGCTTTGAAGTAAAAGGAAAAATTAACCGCAAAGATTTTGGATTAACATGGGGTGGTTTAACAGAAGCCGGTGGCGTAATCTTAAGCGACGAAATAAAAATAGATGCCCAGGTACAGATGATTAAACAGGCCTAACCCCATGTAACCTGCCGCCCTGCATCTTAGCGGTAATCTAACCGAGAAAACACAAGGGCGCAAAGTTTCGCGAGAAGAAAACTATGGGTAATTTTTAGGAGTAAATAAAAAGATCGTATGACAACTGCCAGCATTTCTTCAACACAGTACAATGTAAAGCTTCAGAACGGGCGACATGAATTTTCAGCAGATGAGCCAAAAGAAGCAGGGGGAGCAGATACAGCACCCTCTCCCGATGAATTGCTGGAAGCATCGCTGGCAAGTTGTACTGCCATTACGTTACGTATGTATGCAAACAGGAAACAATGGCCGGTTGCGGGGATACAGGTAACGGTTTCACTCGCAAGAGCCAATGATAAAACAGTTTTTAAAAGATCCATTTCTATCAATGGCGACATTAATGAAGAGCAGCGTGAACGGTTATTGGAGATCGCCAAAGCCTGTCCTGTTTCTAAAACATTACAGGGTGAGATAGAGATCAGCAGTAGTATTTCATAAACAAATCAGAGTGTTATGCAACATATTTTTTACCCGGATACAGAAAGAGGCACAAAAGATATTGGGTGGCTGTTGAGTAAATTCTCCTTCAGCTTTTCATCTTACCAAAACCCCGTTCGAAAAAATTTCGGACTCCTCCATACATTTAATGATGATGTGGTTAAACCGGGTGCTGGCTTTGGCATTCACCCGCATATGAATATGGAAATCATCAGCATTATGCTGCAGGGAAAGATGAACCATAAGGATACCCTGGGTTACACAGAAATAGTGGAAAAAGACTGGGTACAGATTATGAGTGCCGGTACAGGGCTTCGGCATGAAGAATACAATATTGGCGAACAGGATGTACAGTTTCTGCAGATCTGGATAGAACCTAAACTGCAGAATATTAACCCCCGATACCAGAAAAGATTTTTTCCGCAGGAAAAAAGAAAGAACAGGCTGCAAACCATCGTTAGCAACGATGAAGGCGCCGAACATTGCTGGATTAATCAGAATGCAAAGCTTAGTTTGGGCTGGTTTGAATCGGGGCAAACTGTTACCTATTCTCTTAATCCCAACAATAAGGCTGTTTATTTGTTTGTAATGGAAGGAACTTTATCGATAGGCGGAAAACAAATCTATAAAAGAAATGCGATGGGAATCTGGGATACGGATCTGCTTAATTTTCAGATTACAAAAGAATCCCATTTTTTAATAATTGAAGTGCCGGTTAACCATTAATGATACCAGCATTACCGGTTGGTAAAAAAAGTAAAGAGATGAATATAGAAATTATTTCAGGCAGTCCGCGAAAAGACAGCGGATCACACAGAGTAGCTTTGTTTTTACAAAAACACCTCACACAAAATACGGGGCATAGCGTAAATATTATTGATGTGCGCGATTGGAACCTCCCGTTATTGCAACAGGTTTTCAGCAATATAGAAAACACACCGGATGAGTTTAAACCACTGGCCGTAAAAATGTTTGCTGCCGATGCCTTTATTTTAGTGACACCTGAATACAATGGTAGTTATTCGCCGGCCCTGCAGAATCTGCTGGATCATTTCCCTAAACAAAGTCATAAAGCTTTTGGTATTGTAACTGCCTCTCCAGGTGCTATGGGCGGTATACGGGCCAGTCAGCAGTTATTATTATTGATACCGGCACTCTTCGGAATAGCTTCACCGTTTATGCTGGTGACACCGCAGGTTGACAAAAAATTTGACGCCGAAGGAAATTTAACTGATCCGGGTTTTGAAAAAGCAATACAGACATTTATGCAGGAGTTTTTATGGCTTGCCGGAAACCTGCGGCCGGAAATTGCGGTTGCATACAATTAACGTAATAAAATGTGGCGGAGTTGTACCTTCGCCACTTTCTTTTAATAACCATCATGAGCGACGAGATCAAACACGAATGTGGGCTTGCCTACATTCGATTGAGAAAGCCCTTCTCCTATTACCTGCAAAAGCACGGAACTGTTATGTATGGCTTGAACAAGCTGTACCTTTTGATGGAAAAACAGCATAACCGCGGCCAGGACGGTGCCGGTTTAGCGGTGGTAAAATTAAACACCGAACCCGGAAGTCCCTTTTTACACCGCATGCGCAGCAGCGCGCAGCAACCCATTGCAGACCTTTTCTTTAAAATAGGTCAGGAAGTTACTGAACTGGAAAAATACCAGCCTGATATCAAACAACATCCCGGGCTGATGAAGGGCCATTTGCCTTTTCTGGGAGAAGTATTACTCGGCCATCTCCGTTATGGAACACAGGGTAAAAACAATGTTGAATTCTGTCACCCCTTTATCAAACGCGACCTGATGCCGGGTAAAAACCTGGCGCTTGCCGGTAACTTTAATCTGGTAAATACAGATGAACTGTTTGACCTGATTAATATGAGTCCAGGTGATTTCCAAAAGCAGAGCGATCTGGCGGCAATGATGGAAGTGATACACCATTTCCTGACGAAGGAAGATGAAGCGCATCCCAATGCCGCTGATATTGGTACCGTATTAAAAAAGGCCACGCCTTTGTTTGATGGGGGCTATACTGTTGGTGCATTATTAGGTAATGGCTACAGTTTTGTAATGCGCGATGCACATGGAATCCGCCCTGCCTATTATTATCTTAATGAGGAAGTAATTGTTGCAGCCAGTGAAAGAGCGGCCATCAGAACTACGTTTAATGTTGGTGAGAATGAAGTGCTGGAACTGATGCCGGGAATGGCGCTGATTGTTGATGATGCAGGTAACTATACCCTTCAGCAGGTAATCGAACCCAAAGAGAGAAGGGCCTGTAGCTTTGAACGTATTTATTTTTCACGCGGCAGCGATGAAAAAATTTACCGCGAAAGAATAGCACTGGGCCATCACCTCAGTAAAACGGTGCTGGAAAGTATTAACTACGATTTAAAGAATACTATTTTTTCTTACATACCCAATACAGCCGAAGTGGCTTTTTATGGGTTGGTAAAAGGAATGGAAGAATACCTGAATAAGATTAAAGTAGAACGCATCTTAAGCTGGGGAAATGATTTTACCCCGGAGAAACTGGAAGAAATGGTAACCCGTAAAATACGGCAGGAAAAAATTGCTATCAAAGATGTAAAACTCCGCACATTTATTACAGAAGATGCCAACCGTAATGAAATGGTGCAGCACGTATACGATATTACTTACGGAACCGTTCGGAGAAATGAAGACACATTGGTGGTGATAGATGATAGCATTGTACGGGGTACTACTTTAAAAGAAAGTATCGTACGCATGTTGGCAAGGTTACAACCAAAAAAGATTATTGTGGTTTCTTCTGCCCCGCAAATACGCTATCCCGATTGTTATGGGATTGATATGAGCAAGCTGGGCGATTTTATTGCGTTTCGTGCGGCCATAGGATTGCTGAAAGAACGCAATATGGAAAATGTGTTGCAGGAGGCGCAGGAAAAGATCAAAGAACTACAGCGTACTAACCGCTTGCATTCAGAGAATGTAGTAAGACAGATCTATAAACCTTTTACCACGCAGGAAATATCTGATAAGATTGCACAACTGATTACACCTACCGGTGTAGATATTCCGGTACAGGTAATCTATCAGACAATCGAAGATCTTCACGACAGCTGCCCTACCAATACAGGCGACTGGTATTTTACCGGAAACTTTCCAACCCCCGGTGGTAACCGTGTGGTGAACAAAGCATTTTTAAACTATATGGAAGGAAAGAATGTGAGAGGGTATTAACTCTGGGGCAGGTTTACACTCTGTAACAAATCGCATTAATATTCATTCCTGCGCCAACAGAGGCAAACATTACCAAATCGCCTTTTTCCATAGTGTGCTCATCCAATAATCCGTGTTTTACAAGATCATATAAGGTAGGGATAGTTGCCACCGAACTGTTACCGAATTTATGAATACTCATGGGAAGAATCTGTGATGGAACTTCTTTTAAGCCATACAATTTATAGAGTGCTTTTACAAAACCTTCATCCATTTTCTCATTGGCCTGGTGCAGAAAAAATTTCTTTACATCAGTAACCTGTAGTCCACAGGTATCCAGGCAGTTCTTCATAGCGAGTGGTACATTCTTAATCGCATACTCATATACTTTTCGTCCTTTCATTTTCATATACCGAACGTCAGGATCGGAACCAGGTAAATTAGATTTGGCAAAATACAGGTAGTAGGCTTCATCTATGCAATGGCTCTGAACACGGGTTGCCAGAATGCCGCTTTCTGTTTCACCGGCAGGTACCGCTTCCAGTATGGTAGCGCCCGCGCCATCACTGAAGATCATACTGTCGCGGTCATAAATATCGATTACCCTGCTTAACGTTTCTGCGCCGATAACCAAACATTTTTTAGCGATCCCCGCTTTGATATAGGCATCGGCCTGTATTACTCCCTGTATCCATCCGGGGCAACCGAATAAAATATCATACGCAACGCAATCGGGGTTGCGAATACCTAATGCCTGTTTTACGCGTGAGGATAAGGCAGGTAACACATCGGTTTGAATGGTATTCTTTAGTATGTTACCAAAATTATGCGCCACAATAATCTGGTCCAGTGTTTCAGGATCAATGCCTGAATCTTCAATAGCGCGTTTGGCAGCGATAGTTGCCATGTCGGAGGTATTGATCTCTTTATCCGCGTAACGTCTTTCTTCGATACCGGTAATATCCCTGAATTTATCAACGATTTCGTTTGGAGGCGCTACAATACGTTCATGATCTTCAGTATAAAATTCCTGCAAAGTAAATTCCTGGTTGGTCTTTATATGCGAAGGAATATAACTTCCACTCCCCGTAATAACAGTTCTTGTTTGCAGCATAAGCCCTCAGATTGGTATTTAATAAAACATCCCGCAGCGATGGTTTTCAAATGTAATGATTATTCATTCAGGAGAAAAAAGCGGGAAAAGCCAATTAACAAGCTTGTTCTATAAGTGCCTACGGATATATAATGAGATTTAAAGGAAACATCCGATCGACAAAGCTGAATAAACGGATTCCAAAACCAGGCGCTAAAGCCCTTAGTGAATAGTTTGTGTTAATGTATCCACGGCCTGCAGGCCACGGCAATGGTTTAATAGAGCAATCCATGATAAAATCCGCGCAATCCGTGAAATCAGAGAAATTTGTCTCCTTTGTTACGTTTTACCTCCGCCACATATTCTTTAATCAATTGTTCTTTTTCTTTTTTACAGATCAGCAGTACATCGGGGGTATCAACTACAATACAATCATCCAGCCCTTGCAACACGACTAATTTTTCATTAGCCGCAGACACCATACACTTGGTGGCATCAATGATAATTACGTTTTCGCCGGCAACGGCATTACCGAGATAATCTTTCTCTAAATTATCATAAGCGCTATTCCATGTACCCAGGTCGCTCCAGCCAAAAGAAGAAGGGATTACATATACATTGTCTGCTTTCTCCATAATCGCAAAATCAATAGAAACCTTGGTACACAAGGGGTAGATGCGGTTAATGGCTTCTTGTTCTCCGGGGGTATTAAAATGTTCTTTTTCACCATCGAATAATTCAAACATTTCAGGCTGCAATAGTTCAAATGCTTTAACCAGGGTTTTTACCTGCCACACAAATATGCCCGCGTTCCATAAAAAATCGCCACTGGCAAGAAAGGTCTTGGCTAATTCGAGATTGGGTTTTTCTGTAAAAGTTTTTACTTTATAGATGCCATCGGCAACAGCCATAGGTTCATGCTGAATATAGCCATAACCTGTATTGGGATGCGTTGGCTTGATGCCCAGGGTTACAAGTGATTTAATATGCTTCACAAAATCAAGCGCCTGCATGGTTACCTTTCTGAAGTTTTCATTATCCAGTATCATATGATCACTGGGCGCCACGATGAGCGATGCCTGCGGATCTTTCTGCAACAGTTTAAAAGAAATATATGCCACGCAGGGGGCAGTATTTTTGCGGCTGGGTTCTGCTAATATATTAGCCTCATCTAATTCGGGCAATTGTTTTTTTACAATATGCGTGTATTCGTCAGAGGTAACGATAAAAATATTTTCCGCCGGTATAAAAGTAGCGTAGCGCTCATAGGTCCACCTGATGAGTGACTTACCGGTATTCAATATATCCAGAAACTGTTTGGGATAACTGGTGCGGCTGCTGGGCCAGAAACGGCTTCCGATTCCGCCCGCCATGATAACCACATAGTGATGCTTGTTCATCTGTTCACAGGGTTTATTAAAGGCAATTCGAGTGCAATAATACAGGCTTATTTGCAGTGGCTGTAAATATCTTTCAGGGAGTAGAACAGGGTCCCTGTTTCAGGGTCAATGGTCTACAAAATCCCCTCCTTTACCAGGTCGTGAATATGTAAAATACCCAGATACCGGCCATTTTCTTCCACTACCAGCTGGCTGATATCATTGTTCCGTAAAATATCCAGCGCCTCTACGGCCAATAAGGAGGGCTGAACGGTTTTGGGAGAAGGGGATAAAATATCTTTAGCGGCAACAGACTGAATATCCCCGGTTTTTTCCAGCATTCTTCTCAGGTCGCCATCGGTAATAATACCTACAATAGATTCATCTGCGGCAATCACGGCGGTTACGCCTAATCTTTTTTTCGTGATTTCCACGATCACTGCTTTAAGACTGGCTTCGGGTAAAACCCTCGGACTTTCATTGGTAATATACAGATCGGCCACCCGCAGGTATAACCGTTTTCCTAGGTTACCCCCCGGGTGAAACCTGGCAAAATCCTCGCCACTAAAACCGTTCAGCTGCATCAGGCAAACTGCCAGCACATCTCCCATCACCATCTGTGCTGTAGTGCTGCTGGTAGGGGCGAGATTATTAGGGCAGGCCTCTTTGCTTACGGTGGTATTCAGCACCATATCCCCGTTCTGCGCAAGGAAACTGTCTATATTACCTACCATACTTACCAGGGTATTTCCAAAATTTTTGATCAATGGGACCAATACTTTTATTTCCGGACTCTCACCACTCTTGCTGATGATTAATACAATATCGTTTTCCTGTATCATCCCGAGATCGCCATGGATGGCATCTGCGGCATGCATAAAAAGAGAGGGTGTGCCTGTGGAATTAAGCGTGGATACGATCTTTTGTCCTACAATAGCGCTTTTGCCAATACCACTGATTACCACGCGGCCCTTTGACCCGTGAATGGCTTCTACGGCGCTGATAAAACCGGCATCAATAAAATCGGCCAAACCTGCCACAGATTGAGCCTCTAATGAAATAGTTCTAAGTGCTGTTTGCTGGATAGATGAATTCATGCGGTGCAAAGGTAAACTTTAACGGTAAACGGAACATATTGCGGTTATACTTCATTAACTTCGTTTTCCTTTTTAAAAAGCGTTCTGCTGCTTAAAGGCATTCTTAACTGAATAAGGCCTCCTCACAGGTCTAATCTGTTTAAAAAATTAAACGACCATTTCAGCTAAAAGAAGTAAATTAATGTGAAAAGTGTCCCGCGCGGCGGGAGGAAAATTTATTTGATACATGGCTACCACGACAAAGAAAACCACTACTAAAACAGCCGCTACCACTAAAAAAGCGGCTTCTCCTAAAGTAACGGTGAAAAAAATTACCGGCACGCATAACTATGATATTTATGCAGCGCTGGAGCAGTATTTTGGTTTCAGGGAATTCAAGGGAACACAGGAAGAATCCATCAACAGTTTATTAAATGGCCGTGACACGTTTGTTATTATGCCAACAGGCGGTGGTAAAAGTCTTTGTTACCAGTTGCCCGCATTGATTATGACCGGATGCGCCATCATTGTTTCGCCCCTGATTGCCTTAATGAAGAACCAGGTTGACCTCGTAAGAGGGTACAGTGAAAATGATGAAGTAGCACATTTTCTGAATTCATCACTCAACAAGGGACAGATAAAAGCGGTGAAAGATGATCTTACTGCCGGCAAGACCAAACTTTTATATGTGGCACCCGAAACACTTACGAAGCAGGAGAATCTCGAATATTTCAGGGACCTCCCTATTTCTTTTTTTGCGGTAGATGAAGCGCATTGTATTTCAGAATGGGGGCACGATTTCAGACCCGAATACAGAAGGCTTCGGGAAATGATGGATATTATCAATCCAGAAATTCCCGTCATTGCACTAACGGCTACAGCAACACCCAAAGTTAAGAGTGATATTGTTAAGAATCTTGGTTTGCGTAATCCTAATATTTTCCTGTCTTCTTTTAACCGGTCCAATCTTTACTACGAGATCCAGCCAAAAATAGATAAGGATCAAACGATCAAGAGTATTGTAAAATTTATTAGCGGCCATAAAGGCAAGAGCGGCATCATCTATACACTCAATCGTAAAACAACGGAAGAGTTAGCAGAAATATTGGTGGCCAATGGCATCAAGGCGGTTGCCTATCATGCAGGGCTTGATCAGAAGCTGAGGGCAGGCAGGCAGGATAAATTTTTAAATGAAGATGTACAGGTAATTGTAGCCACTATTGCTTTTGGAATGGGTATCGATAAGCCGGATATCCGGTTCGTGATACATTTCAATATTCCGAAATCGATAGAGAATTATTATCAGGAAACCGGTCGCGCCGGCAGAGATGGCATGGAAGGACTTTGTGTTTTATATTATTCGCATAAAGACGTTTCCAAACTGGAACACCTGATGCGCGATAAACCACTTAGCGAGCGGGAAGTAGGCGCACAACTAATTGATGAAACCGTTGCTTACGCTGAAAGTTCTGTATGCCGAAGGAAGATATTACTGCATTATTTTGGCGAGGACTGGGAAACACCTAATTGCGGCAACTGCGATAACTGTTTACATCCCAAAGAAAAAATAGAAGCCAAAGAAGAAGTAGTGAAAATGCTGAAAGTGATTAAAGCACTGGATGAACGTTTTGTAACAGATTATGTGGTGAATGTGGTAATGGGCAAACTTACCCCCCAGATTAATATTTACCGGCACAATGAATTAGTGGTGTTTGGAACCGGGCAGGATAAAGAGAGTCATTTATGGAACAGCCTGGTGCGGCAGATGCAATTGGAAAACCTGATAAAAAAAGACATTGAAGAATACGGCTTATTAAAATTAACAGAGAAGGGCGAAAAATTTCTGAAGAAACCAACGTCGTTTACGATTGTATTGAATAACCTTTTCGAAGAGGCACAGTTTGATGAGGATGAAGGAGAGAATGCAACCCCAGGAGGCGCGGCTGCGGATGAAAAACTGTTTGACATGCTGAAGGAGCTGAGGCAGACAGAAGCAAAGAAAAAAAGTCTACCACCATTTGTAATCTTCCTCGAAAATTCTTTGCAGGATATGGCCACTTTATATCCTACTACTTTAGAGGAGCTGGAAAAGTGCCAGGGTGTAAGTAAAGGCAAATCACTGAAATATGGTAAGCCATTTGTGGAAATGATTGCCAAATATGTAGAAGAAAATAATATTGAAAGGCCTGATGATTTTGTGATGAAGAGTGTGGCCAATGCCGCGAATAACAAAATTTATATTATCCAGAATGTAGACAGAAAAATTCCACTCGAGACCATTGCCAAAAACAAGGATCTGAAGCTGGAACAATTGCTGGAAGAAATGGAAACCATTGCGGCAAGCGGCACCAAGCTCAACCTGGATTATGCCATTGATGAATGGCTGGATGAATATGACCAGGAAGAGATCATTGACTATTTTAAAAGTTGCGAAACCTCCTCTTTGCAGGTGGCGCAGGAAGAGCTGAGTGAAAATAATTATAGCTGGGAGCAGTTAAAAATTATGCGGATCAAGTTTTTGAGTGTATATGGAAATTAGCATTTTATCCATAGAGAATTCGCTATTGGTAAAAATCTTATGTATCAGCCCGTTCTAATTGAGCGGGTTTTTTTTGTAAGCTGACTAATCAATTTGTTTGCCTGGCCGAGGCCTTGAGGTAATGTCTTTATAAGAGCAAATTTATTAGCTACCCTTCCACAGTTTTTCAGAGTGTACTTTTTT
>JBBRHM010000117.1:0-11680 GCA_038222655.1 Chitinophagales bacterium
ACCAAAGTTGTCAAACCTGCGGCAGGCCCTGAAACTCCAAGTTGCGAACCGCTGATAATTGAAACGACAAGTCCTCCAATGATACCCGATAAAAGTCCTCCGTAAAGAGGTGCACCCGAAGCCAAAGCAATTCCCAAGCAAAGGGGAAGCGCAACAAGAAAAACGGAAAGTCCCGCAGGCAAGTCGTGTCTAAGCCATAATATTCGGTAGTATTTAATAGTTCGCTTCATCTAACTGTCAAAGATTTGTCTCCAAAGGTAAATTTTTCACAGTAACAGAGTAGTCAGATGTCAAGGTTTGATATGCGTCCTATATCATTCAGCACATCATTAATATTAAAGGGTGGATGTTTTCATAAGAATAGCCACACCTGACAGGAATCATGTTTTCCACCTCCTGCGGTCATACATTACTGCGGTAGTGGCGGATAGCTTTGCCATGAAAACAAAAAACTCACAAATACAACTTTCATGAAAAATTTATCAATTAAAAAAATAGCCTTGTATAGCATGGTGTTTTTCGCTACGGGGTTTTGCGAAGCGGTTGTTGCCCAAACGCCCTATCAATCTCAGGAGATCGATATCCGACTGAATGGGACGTCCAATATTCACGACTGGGAGATGAAAGCAGTAAAAGGCAGCAGCGAAGCTTCTTTCACTATCGATTTAAAAAATAAGGTTACGGCATTGACCAGCCTCAGCTTTATCCTTCCGGCTACCAACCTGAAGAGCGAGCATAAAGTGATGGACAATAACACTTACAAAGCATTGAAAACTGCGAAAAATCCTAATCTCAGTTTCGTACTTGCGTCAGCAACTGTAGTGCTTACCGGCACTGATACATACCAGTTGAATTGTTCAGGTAAACTTACCATAGCGGGTACAACGAAAGAAACAAATCTTATCGCGACAGCTAAATATAATCCCGCCGATAAAAGTCTTACCATAACCGGCGTGAAGAAAATGAAAATGACAGATTACAATGTCCAGCCACCCAAAGCACTGCTAGGCACTATTAAGACAGGCGATAACATCAGCATTTCTTACACCCTGAAATATACCAGGTAACATTTAAACTAATAGGACTAATACTAAAATTTATATTATGAAAATGACCTTATCAAAATTCACACTTCATCTGGCCGTGCTGCTGGGTACAATAGTCCCCATGGTTACCATGGCGCAAACAGAATATTACGGTCGCCCGTCTTACTGGAGGCCTTATGACCAAAAAGGGATCAATGTTTTTGAAACAAGTAAAACGCCGGACACACTTAAGTTTCTGGGGCCGCGCGTAAGGTTTGGTGCGGGATTTACGCAGCAGTATCAAAACCTCGATCATTCAAACACGGCTATCAATAACCAGGCAGTTAATAAACTGTATCCTGTTACGCCAGGTTTTATGACAGCGATGGCCAACCTCTACACTGATATTCAATTAGCGGACGGTATCCGTTTGAATGTAACAACTTACCTCTCTACCCGTCACCATAATGAAGCATGGGTGAAAGGTGGTTATTTACAATTTGATAAGCTTCCTTTCAAAGGCGAATTCTGGACAAAACTGATGGAAATTACTACTATCAAACTAGGACATATGGAAGTGAACTATGGCGATGCACATTTCCGTCGTTCTGATGCAGGTCAGACGCTGTACAATCCATTCATGGAAAGTTATATCATGGATGCATATGCAACAGAAATTGGTGGTGAGGTGATGATACAGAAAAATGGTTTGTTCGGTATGCTTGCTATCACAAACGGAATGATAAAAGGTAATGTTGATTCTGCTGCCAAAGGTGTTGTGGCTGGCGATATTGTGGATGCTAATGACAGTCGCAATCCATCCATCCTTTTAAAAGCTGGGATAGATAAACAACTGAATGATATTATGCGGGTACGTGTATCCGGAAGTTTCTATCATAATTCAAGCAGTGCCGGTAGCGGTCTTACTTTATATGGTGGCGACCGTAGCGGTTCAAATTACCAGAATGTAATGGAAAAATGGAAAGATGGACTAGGCACTGTACAGGCTTCTACCACTATCGCTTTTTCTGGCAGGTTCAACCCTGGCTTCAGCAAAAAAATAGATGCACTAATGCTTAACGGATTTTTGAAAGTAGGCGGAATAGAAGCTTTCGGCACTTATGAAATATCCAAAGGCAGGACCAAGACCGAGATCGCCGACAGAACCGCGAGCCAGTTAGGTGCAGATCTGGTATACCGTTTTGGACAGGCAGAAAATTTATTTGTAGGTGCACGATACAATACGCTGAAAGCAGAACTGGCGGGTATGGCCAACTCTGTGAAAATTAACAGGATTGCATTTGCTGCCGGATGGTTCTTAACTAAAAATGTGTTGATGAAAGGTGAATACGTGGTACAGCATTACAACGATTTTCCTGCCACTGATTACCGCAATGGCGGCAAATTCAATGGCTATGTGATTGAAGCGGTAGTTGGATTCTAAAGAATGGTTGCTAGTATGAATAAATCAGGTTACTAAAGAATGGGCCCCGGCTCATTTTTTATTTCCTGTAACACATTAAATCTACGTTCATGTTTTACAAAATGCGTTTTATACTGTTAGGGGCTGTTTTATGTATGATGGCTTTTACAAAATCCGGTACCGGCCATGTTAAATGGGTAGTGGAACCCAACAGCACATTGCGGGTGCAGGGAAAATCGAACGTAAATAGTTTTACCTGTAATATCAATGTGAATACGGAGCAGGATACCATCTGTTTTATAAACGCATCGCTGAGCCAGGTGCGCTTATCGGGAGATATACAGATGGACATTCTCGGATTTAACTGTCATAGCAGTTTGATCACAAAGGACCTGCGCAAAACATTAAAAGCTACAGAATACCCCACCATGACGATAAGGTTCCTTTCCCTGGAAAGTATGCCGCTACTGCAGCACAAAGATGAGATCATAAAAGGCTGGGTAGAAGTGGAACTTGCCGGTGTGGTTAAAAAATTTGAATTGAGTTATTCCTTTTCAACAAAAGGAACCGGTATACTGCTTAATGGCGGCCGTGAATTTTGTTTTTCTGATTTTAAGTTATCACCCCCTAAAAAACTAGCGGGCCTGATCAGGATCAAAGATGAATTCAATGTGAATTTCCAGCTGATACTACGGGCAATATAACATCAATAAAGTGTAAAGCTTTATTGACTGAACGTAGTAATCATCACACAGTAATAAAAATAAATAAAATAAAAAATAAAAGTGCTTGTATATAGAGGACCCGACAACATTTAACCGACAGAAGTACCTATACCTTCCATCATAAAAAAAGCAATGAAAGTTGTTTACGGGATGGTATCAGTACCATTCCAGGCCAATTACAGTGTTTTAATAACTGTCTGTTACCTAATGAAAGGGGATTGCCTGTTTTTTTGCGCGGAGATATGACTCTGCCGTCAGTTTTTCGCGTTGTGCCGGATGCGATATTGCTATCAGTGCTTTAGCTCTTTCCTGTAGATTTTTTCCATACAGATCAGCGATACCATATTCGGTTACTATATAATGCACATGCGCGCGGGTGGTAACAACACCCGCTCCTGTCTGTAAAGCGGATACGATCTTACTCTCTCCCTTGCTGGTTACAGAAGGCATGGCTATAATGGGCTTTCCCCCATCTGACAAAGATGCACCACGCATAAAATCCATTTGACCGCCAACACCTGAATACATTTTCGAACCAATAGAATCTGCACAGACCTGCCCGGTGATATCCACTTCCAGTGCACTGTTAACAGCGGTTACTTTTGGATTTTGGCGAATAACATGCACGTCATTGACATATGCTATATCCAGCATTTCAATAATCGGATTCTCATGTACAAAATCATATAACCTTTTTGTTCCGATCATAAAACTGGAAACAATTTTATTCTTTCCACACGCTTTCATTTCCCCGGTTATCGCTCCTGACTCTATAAGGTCAATTATTCCATCAGAAAACATTTCTGTATGAATACCCAGCTTTTTGTGTGTCTTCAGCATAGCTAATACGGCATTCGGTATCTTCCCGATCCCCATTTGCAAAGTGGCCCCGTTTTCAATAAGCGATGCAACATTCTCTGCTATTTTGCAGGTTACAGCATCGGATTCTTCGATCTGTACCTCGGGAATAGCCTCATTTACTTCCACCAGTTTATCAATTTTACTTACATGAATAAATCCATCTCCAAAAGTGCGTGGCATATTGGGATTAACCTGCGCAATAATATACCTGGCTGTTTCCAGCACTGCCGGGGCAATATCTATGGACACACCAAGAGAGCAATAACCATGTTTATCCGGCGGCGATACATGTATCAGTGCAAAATCTATTTGTAAAATCTTTTTCCGAAATAAGGACGGGATCTCGCTCAGGAATACAGGTATATAATCTGCACGACCTTCCTGTACTGCACTCCTCAGGTTAGCACCGATAAAAAAACAATTTATCTTAAAAATATCGCTGAATTCAGGTGCAGCATAAGGTGCCGGTCCTTCTGTATGCATCTGGTAAATAGTAATATCGTTCAGTTCATTTACCCTTTCTACTAATCCCTGAATCAATTGCTGAGGTGCCGCAGCTCCAGTTTGTATAAATAGATTACTGCCTGACCGGATCATTCCTATTGCTTCGCTTATTGTAGAATACATTTTGTCTGTTTAATCCTGTTATACTCTGCTACTAGTTTTTCTTGATCTTTTTTTGAGTTTAACATTAGGCCCTGCAGTGGGCATATAACTTATCGAAACCGATTACTCAAAATCAACTGGCGTGCAGAAAAACCCTTTACAAACACCTGTTCATTCTCGCAAAATGATTTGATAAATGCAAGAGCTCCCTCAGAAAAATTACTGCCATCACAAATAAAAAATATTTTATTCATACCGATATGTTTATAAAATCAAACGGGGTTATTTTCAAAATGAACTTTTATACGAAAAAAATAAAATCAGGAATTTACATGAAAATAGGCCGCCTATATTTGCTCATCAAATAAGAGATCAAAACGGGTTCCTTTTCCCAGGCTTGATTCAACATTTACTTTTATATGATTTTTTCTGAGAATTTCGTATGTCGATACTAACCCTCCAAGTCCACCGGCTTTATTAGAATAGTAGGGATTAAATATGTTTTTCAGATTTACCTTATTTATTCCGCATCCATTGTCTTCAATCTGAATGAGGCATTTTCCGTTTTTTGAATGTACTCCTAAAGTTAATTGCCCTGCATCCAAAGTCATGGATTCGATTGCGTTAATGATAATATTAGCTAGAGCGATTTTCATTTTTGACTTGTTTAACTTCATTCTATAATCTTTCTTATCATATACTTTTCTTACCAAGATATTTTTTGACGTGATCCTGTCTTGTAATAGTTCAATTATTTCGTCGATTAATTGACGAACAGAAATATTTTCCGCATTGGATTCATCCGATATTTGATATTTAAGAAACTCAGCGATCAAATGATTTATCTTATCAGCATTTCTGGAGATAACATCAAGATATAATTTCTGCTCTTCACTTTTTAAATCCGGGGCTAGTATTTCAACTGATAATAAAATATTGGTCAATGGATTTCGGATTTCCTGAGCAAATATTGAAGCGAATGGAACTGGTAAGTTTTGATAGCTTTCATTTTCATCACTTGTATTGTAACTATTGTGACTGGCATCAATGATTACTGAAGCGCCCATTCGTTCGTGAATGTTATTTTTCTTTTTTCTTGTGTTATCCACAATACTTTGCCTGGAACTCATAGTGCCTATTTTGATTATGTTTGTTCGCATTGCTCCATTATCTCTACTATAAAACTATCTATCTCAGCATTTAGGGACAATGACTATTATCAACAATACATTTGATTTTGGTCATTTCATAAATTCTGCTCATATACGTAGCTGTCATTATTCTTGCCGATTTTTTGTATATACTTAACTGCATCATCACCTGATATTGATTACAACAAGCAGATCTCCTTCATAGTCTGCGAAATAAGGGCTGGGGTTTTCACGGTATTATCTAACAGAATACACTGTATTACTAATAATGAACTAACCGGCATAGTTTTCGTCTATAGCAATTGCTCCACTTCGTGATGTACGCTTACTTCATTTTGGTTTCACTTTACAACAGCATACGGTCATTACTATAACCAGTATCATCCGCAATTTTTATAATAAAAATTCATCCTTAAAATCCAAAAAAATGAAAAACCTCAGACTGTTCACAACATGTACAATTGTATGTGCTGTTTTATTTGCCGCTTGTACCAAAAATGACATGGCATCACAGGGGACTACTTTAATCCCTGGCTCAGTAACAGCCAGTACAGGGACTGTTGCAGGACTTGCTGCTTCTGGGCAAACATCCGTTGACCTTGGACTCGCAGGCAATTATTCGATCCTGTCGAAATCCGGTATTACGGATGTGTATCCATCGGTGATTACAGGCGATGTTGGGTCGAGCCCGATTACTGGTGCAGCTATTCTGGTAACTTGTACTGAAGTGGCAGGAACAATCTTTTCAGTCGATGCTGCTGGTCCGCTGCCATGTACCGTTACCAATGCAACCAGGCTTACCAGTTCGATTGGTGACATGCAAACCGCTTATACGGATGCAGCAGGGCGTTCCAACCCTGATTACCTTAACCTTGGTGCAGGAGATATTGGTGGACAGACACTGAATCCTGGGTTATATAAATTCACAAGTGCTGTTGTGATACCTACTGATATCACCATTGCGGGTGGCCCCAATGATATCTGGATATTTCAGGTTGCGGGAACGCTTATCATGAGTTCAGGTGTAAGGATCACTTTAAGCGGTGGAGCACAGGCAAAGAATATATTCTGGCAGACATCCGGTGCCGTAACGCTGGGAACAACAAGTCATTTTGAAGGAATTATATTAAGTCAGACAGGCATCAACCTGCAGACCGGCGCATCGATCAACGGAAGGCTTCTGGCACAAACAGCGGTAACGCTGCAGATGAGTACCGTAACAAACCCATAATAAAAAGCACTACACTTATAAGGCTGTCCAATGAAGGGCAGCCTTTTTTTATTGTGGGAATTTCTTCGTGTATTTTAAGCTGTTTAACCCCCATATTGGGATATTTGCAGCGTCCGTCTCTTTTACCAGGCCGCGGATAATAATAACAATCACAATACTTAAGATCGCCGCGAAAAAACACCAGACGGAAGCAAGGTAACTTTCGTATAACAGGCTTGTGAGAATATAGGAACCAAGCAGCATCCAACCAAACAACCTTACTTTTTTAATGCTTGATACAAATGGAGATAAAACAGCCGAAGCCATATACGTAATATCAGTTACTAATTTCATTTCGCGTGGAAAATCCAGTTCATACTTAATATGGTGGCCGTATACATGTGCCAGGACAGGGAAGATGAATAGGCAAGCGCAAAGATAAATTGCAGTGCAGAGGCCAACTGCGAACAGGACAAATAATATTTTCTTTCGTGCTTTGTCTTTCTCAAATAACAACATGGAAAAAGGAACCAGTATTGGCCACAGGCCTTGTGCAAAGACAAGAAAGGTGTACATAGATACGTTGTGCCAACGTACAAAGATGGGGTCAGAAAAACTCAGCCACAATATTCCTTCGCATAGTTGCTGGACTGCGAAAACCAAAGGTATGCAGGCGAATATTTTTTGAGGGATATTTTTTGACTGCTGTAAGGCTATTGCACCAATAATTAAAAGCCCTGTACCTCCCGTAAAACTTGCGGTTGCTGAAAAACACATTAGTCAAGGTAGTCTTATAAAAAACGGATTACAGTTTTGTTTTTTTTGATAATAATCACAGTTTAACAGTCGTTTCTTCATCGCGGCACGGGACTTGGTCATGGTAGCCAAACCAATTAACTATGAAAAAGATCCTTCTTTCCATGATGGTCGTAGCGACCATCAGTGTTATGACATCCTGCACCAAAACTGATGTGGCAGCCGGTATTACATTTTCGGTTTCCGGTAACGCTTCAGGTTCGCAGGCGGTACCTTCAAACAGGAGCAGCGGTAATGGTACCTTTAGTGGCACTTACAACCAGTCGACAAGAGTGCTGGCTTACACCAGCGCATGGACAAATTTAAGCGGAGCACCAGTTGCAGCGGGATTTTATTCCGGTACAGTTGGCCAGGTGGGTGCTTCCATCGCCAGTTGGGCACTTGGCGCTGGCCTTGCCATTTCAGGTTCTTTTTCTGGTAGTACAACACTTAGCAAAGACCAGGAAACACAATTGTTGGCCGGTAACGTATATTACTTACTTACCACTACGGCCAATGCTACCGGTGAAGTTCGTGGGCAGCTGAGTGTCTCACGACAGTAAACGGGTTTCACATATGAATAATAAAAAGGGGTATGGCAACATACCCTTTTTATGTTTACTGGACAGCGACAGGCCGCTGAATATGAAAAAACGACAATTGAAAAAAGTTCGTTGCTCCTTAATCTGCAGGTATATAAATATCAAAAGTAGCCCCTTTATTGAGCTCGCTATGTGCGGCGATTACTCCGTTATGGTTCTCGACAATTTTTTTTACAATCGCAAGCCCGATGCCCGTACCCCCATACAATTCTTTACTGTGTAATTTCTGGAACACCCCGAAAATCCGGTCGCTGAAATGGGGCTCGAACCCAATACCATTGTCTTTGACCATGATATGGCAATATTTTTTCTCCGGTGACAATCTATCATCATGTAAGGATCGGCCAGGTAAAGTCCGGCTCTCAATGGTAATGCAGGATGGCACACCCTTTTGTGAAAATTTAAGCGCATTGCTTATGAGATTATACAAAAGTTGCCGAAACTGAAAGGGTATGATATTACAGGAGCAGAGTTCGGGAGATACTATGGTTGCACCCTTTTCCTGAATGGTATCTTTTAATTCTGCTTTTACTTCAGCTATGATCAACGCCAGATCCGTTTTCTCAAAATTGAGTTCCGTGGTGGCTATGCGGGAGAAGGCAAGCAGATCGTCAATGAGTAATTGCATCCTTTGTGCCGATAACTGCATGCGTTTAAAATTATACTGGCCCTTTTCTGTCAGTGTTTCATTTTCGAGTATGATGGAGGCAAAGGTTTGTATCTTGCGCAAAGGCTCCTGTAGATCATGACTGGATATATACGTAAAGGCCAGCAACTCTTTGTTAGCATTGCTTAATTCTTCTGCGCGTTTTTCTTTTTCTTCATTTTGAAATGCCAGTTCCTTATTCGCGATACCTAGTTCCGAAGCCCTGTTTTCCTTTTCCTGATTTTGAAATGCCAGTTCCTTATTCGCGATACCTAGTTCCGAAGCTCTATTTTCCTTTTCCTGATTTTGAAATGCCAGTTCTTTATTCGCAATACCTAATTCCGAAGCTCTGTTTTCCTTTTCCTGATTTTGAAATGCCAGTTCAACGTTAGCGATATTTAGCTCGGCTGCCCTATTTTCTTTTTCCTGGTTTTGAAAGGCGAGTTCGACGTTGGCAATATTCAATTCTGCAGCCCTATTTTCCTTTTCCTGATTCTGGAAAGCAAGCTCAATATTTGCGACACTCAATTCTGCGGCCCTGTTTTCCTTCTCCCTGTTTTGAAAGGCAAGTTCTTCATTGGCAATGCCTAATTCCGCCGCGCGTTTTCCTTTTTCATCATTTTGATAAACCAGTTTTTCGTTAACAGTTTGCAGTTCTGCGGCACGCTTCTCCTTTTCATCATTCTGAAAGGCCAGTTCCTGATTGGCAATTCCTAACTCGGCAGACCTTTTTTCCTTTTCCTGGTTTTGAAAGGAGAGTTCCGTATTTGCGATAATCAATTCAGCCGCACGTTTTTCTTTTTCATCGTTTTGAAAGGCCAGTTCTTTGTTCGCGATCCCTAATTCCGCCGACCTGTTTTCTTTTTCCTGGTTTTGAAAGGAAAGTTCCTTATTGGCAATGATGAGCTCCGCTGCACGTTTTTCTTTTTCATCATTTTGAAAAGCGAGTTCTTTGATGGCAACGCCTAATTCAAGAGAACGCATTTCTTTCTCATGATTCTGAAAGGAAAGTTCATGATTGGCAATGATGAGTTCCGCCGCGCGTTTTTCTTTTTCCTCGTTTTGAAATACGAGTCTCTTATTGGCTACGCTTAACTCTTCAACCCTTCTTCCTTTTTCCTCGTCCTGGAATGCGAGCTGTTTGTTAGCTATCGCCAACTCACTGGTTCTTTTATCTTTTTCCTCCCTTTGAAACGCTATTTCTTTGTTCGCATTACGCAATTTAACGACAAGCGCCCTATTGGCCGACACCAATTCTAAGTCAAGTGAATGATCTTCTTTAGGCATAATTTTCTTTTAATAATGTAATGACAAAATTTTCGATAGTAATCGGTTCTCCTTTTTCAACAATCGACAATGTTTGCATTATGATCTGTTTGAATTGTAAGAAATCAGAGGGCTTGCGAATAAAATGGTGCGCCCCATTTAAAAACAGCTTGTCAACAACCTGTTGTTCAAAGGAAGTAGAAAACATAACTACAGGGAGCAGATTTAATTTCTCACTGAGCCGGATTTCCGCCAGGCACTCGAACCCGCTTTTTCGTGGCATATTAATATCAAGGAAAAGCACGTCGGGTAGCTGGGTTTCTTCATCTATCAGTATTTGCATGAGTTTTTCCCCATCCTGCACTATTGTCAGCTGCATGGATTCGGTTGATCCCGCAAGCGATTCTTTGAAAAACTGGCAATCATCAACATCGTCATCTGCAAGTAGAATATTCATTTTCTATCAAATTATCGAAACGATTAATTCAGGTTCCACACTATCGGCAAGATTAAAAAAATCTGCAAACCATAAAAATGATTTTGAATTTTTTTTCTCTTCCGTTAGTAGAAACGTTTCTTTGTTGGGTTGTTGGAAACATTCCTCTGCTATGAGCAAAATGGCTTTATGCACCGCGCTTTTAAGTTTTGAAATTTCATAGGGCTTACTTATGTAATACGTTGCACCATGTTCGTAAAGTACAGTGGCAATCTTTTTATGAAATGATGTGGAATAGATAATTACCGGAAGTTCTTTTAATGCATGATGCATTTTTATTTCCGCCAGGCACTCGAACCCATTTTTCCTCGGCATATTGAGATCGAGGAAAAGAACATGTGGAAGGGTGCCCGTTTCACTTGTCAGGAGATTCATAAGCTGCTCCCCGTCGTGTACAACTGTAAGAGTAGTTGAAATGGAAGATTCTTTTAATGCCTCCTGGAAGAAAAAGCAATCGTCTGAATCGTCATCTGCAAGCAGGATATTCAAATGTGTACCTTGTTTGATGTTCGTCATGGAAATAAATTAAGCACCCCTCAATTGGAAGTGACGTCTCAGCCGACAGGAAGTATTTGAAGAGAATCGAAAGCCCTTGAAGACAAGCTACGCTTTATTACAGCAGCAGGGCCTAATTCTATTTATATGAACCGTTAAATTGCCAAGTATGGCTGGTTTTCAACAGGCAGGTTTTTTTAGGTGTTACTTTTCGTTCCACACATACTGTATTAGCCCTGGATATTTCCCTGACACTGATCATATCGCTTTACTGAATACGGATTTATTTAATTCAGAACGGTTACGTTGTAAGTAGAGGTCAAACGCACTGCATACATTACGGATAAAGAAGTGCCCTTTGTCGGTGAGGGTTACATGC
>JBBRHM010000118.1:0-11632 GCA_038222655.1 Chitinophagales bacterium
ACCGTAATTGGCTTGGGAAGAAAAAATAATTTACGCGGCATTACCATGAGCAGTCCGGATATACGCGCCGGCCAGGCTTTGCTGATTGCAGCATTAAGTGCCGATGGTAAAAGCGTGATCCAGAATATTGAACAGATAGACCGGGGCTACCAGTATATAGATGAGCGTTTGAGAAAACTAGGCGCAGATATAAAAAGAGTAGATTAAGTTCTCCTTGTAATTAGCCCTTTATATGCCAAATATGGAAAATATTTCCTGCAGGAAATTTCTTTTTTTCTTATCCTGGCCCTCCATGGTTTTTCCATTCAGATAAATATTACCGATAGTACTGTTACCTGTTATGAAAATACTACTACCATAGGCTTCCATGCATTTACCTGTTAGGCTGTTCTGCACCGTGTTATTCTCTATGGTAATATTTACATTCTCTTTATACGGAGCTTCAGGGTAAGCATATACGCGTATACCGGTTCCCTGTCCACCTTTACAGATAACTCTGTTATTAATGATTTTTACATCGGCACTGGGTCTTTTTTTAAAATTACCCCCCTCTCCAAAACCGATGCCTGATGCTACGGCGATTCCGTAAGATAAATACCATTCGTTATTAAATGTAATGTTGTTATTACTTATTAAGGTATGAATACAGTTATGACTTTTGATACCACCACCTCCCGCAGAACTGTTAATGGTGTTTCGCTCTACTACTATATTATCGGATACTTCTAAATTGATATCATTATCGTGGTTATTATTCGCTGTATTGTTTTGTAAAGTGCCGTTCATAGAGTTCCACACCGTAATACCCATGGTAGCGTTGTGTTCAGTAATATTATTATGAATATTGAATCCGGAACTCCAGTTGGTGCCGATGCCCCATCCGCCATTATCATTGCAGACACAGTTGTACACTTCAATATTTTGCCGAAGCATTACATCATTGCGCAAACTTTTATCCCAGCCTTCGAGAGAAATACCCCCGCCTTCTGTTGGCAGAACCCCACTGTACGCATTAATACAGGTCATGTTATACACAAGAATATCTGCAGGCTCATTAATGGTGTTGGATACATTTATGCGTAAACATTTCTGTTCGTACTTTCCTGTTTGGTTTTGTTTATTTCCATCAATCTTAAAATTATCAATACGCACTCCCTTAATCTGTTTATGATCAGGATCAGCCGCTTCAACCAGTAATATGCCGGCATTGGGATTATTGTCCTTGTTTTTTAATACCGTTCTGTCGCCATCTCCTTTCACTTCCATACCATCATAAGCAACTTTCAAACAATGCCGGGGATAGACTGTTGATACGATATACGTGCCTGCCGGTATATATACATCATATCCATGCTGACCACAATAATCAATTGCTTTCTGTAAAGACTGTGTATCATCTGTCTGGCCATTGCCTGTGACCCCCAATGTTCTTACATTAATGCTTTTTTTCTGGGCATAGCCCGCCAGTGTACAGGTAATAAAAAAAAGAGTAAAAAATATTTTCATGTTGCAATAGTTATTCTTCTTTACAAATACAAAATTGGGGCCGTAGTTTGCAAATAGAGAAAAAACAATGAGAAGTTGCACTGAATTAATTACCGTAAGAACGAATGTTATGTTAAGCTTGCTGCTAATTTTGTGAGTGGTGAGTAGTGAGTGGTCAGTAAAATACTGCCCTACAAAACATACTCACCACTGCCAACTCACTACTCACCACTCACAAAACACTAATTATTTTTTCATTGCCAACAGGTTGCCTAACTGCATGGCCGTTCTGAAAAGATCATCACGTGTAGAAACCAGGGCGGATACTATATCGGTGGGTGTATGACCGATGGCCAGTAACACATCAAAAAAATTATGAAATAAGGGATTGTTATCCTTAGGAACTTTCCCTGCCAATACAATAACGGGTATGCTTTTTTTCTTTGCACGTACCGCTACGCCGTATGGCGCTTTGCCTTCGAGGGTTTGCAGGTCAATTCTTCCTTCGCCGGTAATGAGAAGATCAGCTCCGCTCAAAGATTTATCAAACTCCGTTATATCCAGAAAGTGATCAATGCCATTAACAGGGCGGGCATTAAGAAACGCACACAGGCCGGCAACAGTACCCCCTGCAGCGCCACCATGTTTCACTGCAGAAATATCCATTCCCTTTGTTTCTAAAACGACGCTGTTAAATTGCATCAAACAGGATTCTAATTGATGAACCTCTTTTTCAGAAGCTCCTTTTTGCGGACCAAATACCGTTGCTGCACCTTTGGGGCCCAATAAAGTATTGGCCACATCGCAGAGAATAACACATTCGCAGTTATACATTCTTGTATCCAGTGCTGAATAATCTAACGAAGAAAGATTAGTAAGACTTGCCGGCATTCCCGTTAATGCATTTCCATTTTTATCAAGAAACCGCACACCTAATGCTTCGAGTATGCCACAACCACCATCCACCGTAGCGCTGCCACCTACACAAAGCAAAATTTTTATTACCCCCTTATCTAATGCTTTTACCATCTGTATGCCCGTACCATAAGAAGAAGCATAAAGGGGCTTCAGTTCATTAGTTTGTAATAAATGCATCCCAGAAGCAGCAGCCATTTCTATAACAGCAGTTTTACCATTATCAATTAAACCAAAGGAAGCATTTATCTTTCTTCCCAAAGGATCTATAGTTTCCGTGTTGACAAAAGTACCGGAGCAGCTTTCCGTAAGAAGTTTTCCGGTACCATCACCACCATCACCAACGGGAAAGCAGGTGGCTGTGCAGGATAGACGGCTTTGTTGCAGCCCTTCCTTAATAGCTGTTGCCACAGCCGTGGCATCAAGGCTATTCTTAAAAGCATTGGGAGAAATAAGAATATGCATCAGGTTATAACAATAATGAAAAAATATACACCATTAAAAAACTAACCAGCCCCATTAATACCGTAGCCACTGAATATACTTTAAGCATGGGTTGCATTTCCAGTTTTTCAAATTTTGCGATGACCCAGAAATACGCATCGTTGGCATGAGAGATCATCATCGATCCCGCACCCATTGAGAGAACACATAGTAACCTTCCGTCGGGCGTTGTCAATCCCAATGCCGGTAATAGAGGTTGTATAATAGAGGCTGCCGTTATAATGGCAACCGTAGATGATCCCTGTGCCGTTTTTAAAATAAATGTGAGCAAAAAAGGGAATAATATACCCATCCCTGCTAATGGTAATACTTCACTGAAATGTTGTCCGATATGTGTTGCAGAGAGTACCGCACCAAAAGCGCCGCCGGCTCCTATAATAACCAGTATGCCGCCTGCTTTTTCTGCTGCCTCTTGCAACCATGGATTTACGATTTTTTTTTGCAACGGCCTCATAGCAATGAGAGCAAATAATATACCGATTGATAAAGCCAACACAGGATCGCCAAGAGAAGAAATTAACAGTATCAGGCCGCCGGATGGTGCGTTGCCACTTACTAAAAAAGATCTGGAAGCGATCAACAATACGGGTAACAATACCGGTAAAAAGGCCTGAGTGACGGAAGGTAGTTTTGTGTGTGTATGCATATCAGTCACTTCTTCTTCTGTAGAACTATCCACGATAATTTTTCTTCCTGCATAGCCAGCATAAAAGTAGCCAACAAGCATAGCAGGAATGGCGATGATAATACCGGCCAATACCAGTTTGCCATACTCCACACCTATAATACCCGCTGCCGCTGCCGCCCCGGGATGCGGGGGAATTAAACAATGCACCGAATACAATCCCGTGGCCATAGAAACCGCCATAATAATTACGCGCGTTCCTGTTTTTTTGGCTATGGAAACATTCAGCCCGCTTAGCACAATAAAACCCGAATCACAAAACAAGGGAAGGCCCACAATAAAACCGGTAACACTCATTGCCAATGCCGGATATTTACGCCCGATCTTTTTCAGAATAAAAGTTGCCATTACGCGGGTACTTCCGCTTTGTTCAAGCAATACACCCAAGGTAGTTCCCAGCACAATAATTAATCCCAGCGAACGCATGATATTTCCAAACCCCTCTTTCATCAGATTGATCACATCTGCGAGAGGAAGTTGTACACCCAGTCCTACCACTAATGAAGCGATCAGCAAAGCAAAAAAAGGGTGCACCCGTAATTTTGTGGTAAGTAATACGATAGTAATAATACCCGCCAGCAAACAGAGTACTACCTGAAAAAAAGACTGCGTCATAACCTATCCGTTTTTTAAACCCGTTTATCGGAACAACAATTTATTTATAATAAGCCATTGCTCATACATTATTTTACTTACACATTCAGTAACCCAAAAATATTTATCGGAGACCATATATAACATTCTACTTTTGCCGCATGAACACTTTCGATACGCTGCAGAAAATTATTCAAACCAGGAGAAGTACCAAGCCTGCGGACATGAATTGCAAAAAGATTACTAACGCAGTTATACTACAGTTACTGGAGTTGGCTGACTGGGCGCCCACACATGCTTCAACAGAGCCCTGGCGTTTTCTTGTATATGAACAGGATGCGCTGGAAAAATTCTGCGCTGACCATGCGGAATTATACAAAGCAAATACGCCCGCAGAAAAATTCACTGCAGGAAAATATGATAACCTGTTACATATAGCTGATAAGGTTTCACACCTGGTACTTGTATATATGAAACGGACAGAAGGCGCTACGATTCCTGCTCTTGAAGAAACCGCCGCTGTAGCCGCTGCCATGGAAAACCTGTTATTAGGCGCCGCATCCCTTGATATTGCTGTGTTATGGAGCACCGGTGGTATGGCGCATCATCAGTCTATGAAAGATTACCTGGGGTTGTCTAATGATGATGCAGTGATGGGATTGCTCTATTTAGGATATAGCGATGAACCTCGGAAACAAGGAAAAAGAAAAATTCCTTTAGAAAATAAAATTGTGTGGAAATCGTGAGGTGTGAGGCGTCATTAGTGCGTAATAGGTAATTTGTTTTTCACGCATTACTCACAACACACGTCTCACTATAAAACTGTTTCTTTGTGTCAAATCTTTCCCATGCCAGCGCCGAATCATAAAATCATCATCCTGACAGCTCCTTCCGGCGCGGGTAAAACTTCTATTACGCATTACCTGCTTAACAAATATCCTCAACTCTCCTTTTCTATTTCGGCGGCAACGCGTGAACCAAGGGGTAAAGAAAAACAGGCGATTGATTATTATTTTATGAGCATTGGCGAATTTCGCGAAAAAATACAGGAAAATGCTTTCGTGGAATGGGAAATGGTATACGACGGTAAATACTATGGAACTTTACATACCGAACTCGAAAGGATATGGAACGAAAACCGTATACCCGTGCTGGATATTGATGTAAAAGGCGCCATTCATGTGCAGCAACAGTTTGGAGATAACTGTTTATCTATTTTTATAGAGCCCCCCTCTCTGGAGGAATTAAAAAAAAGGCTGGAAAGCCGCGGAACAGAAACGGCGGAGAGTTTATTAACAAGGATAAATAAAGCCAGTTATGAAATATCCTTCAACCATCATTTCAAAAAGACCATTGTAAATGCTGATCTGGCAAAAGCCTGTGCCGAAACAGAAGCGGTGATCAAAGATTTCTTAGGCTGGTAAGTTTGTTTTACTGACATTTATCTTCTAACATACTGCTTATGTCATTCCTCAATAGAACTGTTTTGATTACCGGTGCAAGCCGCGGTATTGGAAAAGCCATGGCGCTTCGCCTGGCGAAAGAAGGTGCGAATATTGTAATAGCCGCAAAGAGTATAGAAGAAGACCCGCGTTTGGGTGGCACTATTTATTCGGCAGCAAAAGAAGTGGAAGCTGCCGGTGGTAAAGCACTGGCAGTACAGGTAGATATCCGTAACGAAGAACAGATACTATCCGCTGTACAACAGGCGGTGGATACTTTCGGGGGGATTGATGTGGTGATCAATAATGCATCTGCTATCCAACTTACACCAACCGAACAAACCGAATCGAAACGTTTCGACCTCATGCAAAGTATTAATGTACGCGGCACTTTCCTGGTGGTAAAGCATTGCATCCCTTATTTAAAAAAAGGAAATAATCCACATATACTTACTTTATCTCCTCCCGTAAACATGCATCCTAAATGGCTCGGTGGCCATATTGCTTACACCATAACCAAATACAGCATGAGTATGATGGCCCTTGGCTGGGCAGCAGAATTGAAAGGAGCGGGTATTGCATCCAATGCATTATGGCCCAGGACAACCATTGATACTGCTGCGGTAAGAAATTTATTAGGCGGCGAAGCATTGGCAAAAATGAGTCGCACTCCTGAAATGATTGCTGATGCCGTGTATTATATTTTGCGTAAACCTGCTGCGCAATGCAGCGGTCATACTTTTATTGATGAAGAAGTGATGGCTGCAGAAGGAATTACAGACCTTAGCAAATATTCAGTAGTTCCAGGGGCACAATTATATCCCGACCTGTTTGTGTAATTTAACCAACTCAATTTTTTATGAAAAGAATTTTTCTTTCTGCGTTACTCGGTTTTACAATGTTAATCAGTTTTGCACAAAAATCAGCTACCTCCCCCGCAGCGTTAAAAGAGGAAGCAATTAAAGAAATTGACAGTAAGTACGATACCTATAAAAAAATTGCTTTACAAATATGGAACTTTGCGGAAGTGGGTTACAAAGAACAAAAAAGTTCTGCATTACACCAGCAAACATTACAGGATAATGGCTTTACTATACAGGCAGGTGTAGCTGATATGCCTACTGCTTTTGTGGCCAGTTATGGAAGTGGTAAACCCGTTATTGCCATTCTAGCAGAGTTTGATGCATTACCGGGTTTATCGCAGCAGGCCGTTCCTGAAAAAACACCTGTGGCAGGCATAGATGCCGGGCATGGCTGTGGACATCACCTGTTTGGCACAGCCTCTGTTGCAGCAGGTATTGAAATAAAAAAATTGATGACAGAAAAAAAATTAACAGGTACTATCCGTGTATATGGCTGCCCCGCTGAAGAAGGCGGCAGTGGTAAAGTGTATATGGTTCGTGCCGGTTTATTTAATGATGTAGATGTAGCCGTTCACTGGCATCCTGCAGATGCTAATAAGGTTACCATCACAAGTGCTTTGGCTAATAAATCTGCCAAGTTCCGGTTTCATGGAATATCTGCCCATGCTGCAGCAGCGCCTGAAAAAGGACGCTCGGCACTTGATGCAGTAGAAGCCATGGACAATATGGTAAATATGATGCGGGAACATATTCCACAGGAAACTCGAATTCATTATGTGATTACACAAGGCGGTAAAGCGCCCAATGTGGTACCCGATTTTGCTGAAGTATATTATTATGTACGGCACCCAAAAAGAGACGCTGTTGTAAGCATTTTCGACAGGGTTGTAAAAGCAGCTAATGGTGCAGCCATGGGCACAGAAACAAAAGTAGATTATGAATTAGTTGGTGGCACACACGATTTATTAATCAATCATACCCTGGGTGAAACCATGCAGGAAAATTTACAAAGAGTAGGCGGCGTAACCTACACAGAAGCAGAAATGGAATTTGGCAGAAAACTACAGGCCTCCTTTACCTATCCGGCACCTCCTATTAATAAAGCAGCCACGATCGATCCGCTGAAAACCGCAACAGACTTAAGTGGTGGGGGATCTACAGATGTGGGTGATGTGAGTTATGTAGTACCCACCGTTGGTATGACAGCCGCAACATGGATTCCAGGAACAGCAGCACACAGCTGGCAGGCCGTTGCCTGTGGCGGAACAGAAATAGGTACCAAAGGAATGATGGTAGCGGCCAAAACACTGGCACTTACCGCTATTGACCTTTTTACTAACCCGGGTTTAATTGTTAAAGCAAAAGAAGAGTTTATACAATCAAAAGGAGATTATCAGTACAAGGCTTTACTGGGTGACAGAAAACCTGCACTGAATTACAGAGATTAATTACAGCTTACACGGCCGCAAACTTCAGCTTATGGTTGAATGATTTGTGGCTCGTTTTTTTCAACCACTCGTTTGTAAGTAACCATATCAATTGCTTTCTCACTTTTGGCAATGATTACGGTGGCTACTGTGTTGCCGATCATATTGGTAAGCGCCCTTCCTTCACTCATAAACCTGTCTACACCTATTAATAAAGCAAGTCCTTCCAAAGGAATTATTTTTAAAATAGTGAGGGTAGATGTCAGCACAATAAATCCGCTACCGGTAACACCTGCTGCTCCTTTACTTGTAATAAGGAGAATACCGATAATGGTTAACTGCTGGGTAAGCGAAAGATCAATATTAAATACCTGTGCTAAAAAAATCGTGGCCATACTCAGGTAAATGGTGGTACCATCGAGGTTAAAACTATACCCGGTAGGGATGATCAGTCCTACCACCGACCGGTCGCAGCCCGCCATCTCCAGCTTCTCCATAATATTCGGCAATACCGATTCACTGCTGCTGGCGCCGAGTACAATTAACAGTTCTTCTTTAATATATACTAACAGTTTCCATACACTAAAACCATAATACCGGCCAATCAGGTTCAATACTATAAAAATAAAAAGCAGTGAAGTAATATAATAAGCAAGCAACAGTTTACCCAACACCACCAGGCTGCCAAAACCAAACTTGCCAATGGTGTAGGCCATACCGCCAAAAGCACCAATGGGACTAAACTTCATCACAATATGAATTACACTGAAAAAAGCTTTATTCAGGCTTTCGAACATGGTAATAATCTTACCGCCCGCGCTGCCAATTTTAGTAATGGCAATACTGAATAATACACCAAAAAAAAGTACCTGCAACAAATCCCCCTTCGCAAATGCATCCATAATATTGGCAGGAACAATATGCGAAAAGAATTCACCCCAATTCATATCCTTGGCGGCAGAAGTATATTTATCAAGATTTTCTTTAGGGAGATGATCCGTTGGAATACCGGCACCTGGTTTAATTACATTAGCTACTACGAGGCCAATAATTAAAGCGAATATGGTAACTATTTCAAAATAGAGTAAGCCCTTTCCGCCCACACGACCCACTTTTTTTAAACTGCCCGCACCGGTTATACCCAGCACAATGGTTAAAAAAATAACCGGCGTAATAACCATCCGGATCATGTTGATGAATGTTTCACTGATCAGCTTGGCAGCAGGCGCGAAAGAAGGAAAGAGCCAGCCCGTAAGCACCCCGGCTATAATACCGATGATCACCTGAACGTACAATACTTTTAGATATTTCATGGCAGTAGCGATGGTTTGGTGCAGCAATCTACAAAACCAAAATCAATTTCACACAAAGGCTTCAGCCACCATAAAAACGTAAAGACTAATCAAAAAATACCGAGTGGGTAAATAATACATTTAATCAACCTTCTCAGGCCGCATCTGCGGAAACAATAAAACATCCTGTATTGAAACCTGGTTGGTCATCAGCATACACAAACGGTCTATCCCAATACCGATACCCGAAGTAGGTGGCATACCATATTCCAATGCGCGTAAAAAATCATGATCAATAAACATGGCTTCATCATCACCACGTTCCATCAGTTGCGCCTGCTCTTCAAAACGTTCCCGCTGATCGATGGGGTCATTCAGTTCCGTGTAGGCGTTGGCAATTTCTTTACCGTTCACCATCAGTTCAAAACGCTCTACCAATCCGGGTTTACTGCGATGCTTTTTTGTTAGCGGACTCATTTCTACCGGGTAATCAATAATAAATGTGGGTTGTATATAGGTATGTTCGCTGGTTGCACCGAATATCTCGTCAACCAGTTTTCCAATACCAATATTACCCGGTACATCAATCTTTAATTGTTTGCAAACTTCCCGCAACCCGTTTTCATCCATACCGCTTACATCAATACCGGTATTTTCTTTGATGCCTTCATGAATGCTGATACGTTTAAACGGCGCTTTAAAACTCAAAATCTTATCTCCCACCGGAACATCTGTTGTGCCATGCAGGGCCAAGGCAATTTTTTCGATCAGCTGTTCGGTAGTTTCCATCATCCACAAGTAATCTTTATAGGCAGTATACCATTCCAGAACAGTGAATTCGGGGTTGTGTGTCCTGTCCATTCCTTCATTGCGAAAATTGCGGCTGAATTCATATACCCAGTCAAACCCGCCAACAATCAACCGTTTCAGGTAAAGCTCATTGGCAATCCGAAGGTAGAAGGGCACGTCCAGCGCATTGTGGTGCGTAACAAAGGGTCTTGCCGCGGCACCGCCGGGAATTGCCTGTAACACAGGTGTATCCACTTCCAGGGCACCATTTGCATTTAGAAACTCACGGATGGTATTGATCAGTTTGGTTCGTTTTTCAAATACCTGTTTTACTTCAGGATTAATGATCAGATCAGCATAGCGCTGCCGGTAACGGAATTCGGGGTCGGTTACTGCATCAAAAACATTTCCTTCCTCATCTCTTTTAATAACCGGTAATGGTTTCAGCGATTTGGTAAGCAGTGTTAAGGTTTGTGTATGAACGGACGTCTCGCCCGTTTTGGTAATAAACGCATAACCGGTAACCCCAATAATATCACCAAGATCCAGACCATGTTTTACCAGGTTATCCCAGAAACTTTTATCCTCATCGGGACATAAATCATCCCTTTTCACATACAATTGTATAATCCCTTTGCTATCCTGGATCTTAATAAAGAAAACTTTGCCTTTATCATTGATACTCATAATCCTTCCGGCCACACAAACTGAGGCAAACTGCTCTTTGGTTTCTTCTGTATACTTTTCTTTGATATCGGTTGAAAAATGCGAAACAGGGTACAATGCTGCAGGATAAGGATCGATACCCGCCTCCTGAAGTTTTAACAATTTTTCACGGCGGATCAGTTCCTGCTCAGACAAATGTGGTTGACTCATATGGTTGATATTGCTTAAAGAGACGCAAATTTAGCGGATAGAGGCGAGAGCAGCAAAGTGTTGGAGTGAGTTAAGATCTTTCATCATTGTCCCTGAAATAGTTTTTGGTAAACCGTATTTTTTGGCAAGCGCATCATTTGTCCCGACTGGAGACCATCCAGCGTCAATCCTTCCAGCCGCCATCTGATCAGCCGCAACGTAGGAAAGCCCACAGAAGCGGTCATTTTTCTTACCTGCCTGTTTTTGCCTTCGGTTAAAATCATTTGTATCCAGGGAGCAGGGATTTCTTTTCTGAAACGGATAGGAGGATTTCTTTCGGTAACGGGTGGATTGGTTAGCAGTAAAGAAACGATACAGGGTTTTGTTTTATATATTTTTCCGCTCACAGTAATGGTAACCGCTTTCTGTAATTGCTGTATGGCTTTATCATCTATCGCACCATCAACCTGTACAAGATATTCTCTTTGATGTGCAAACGAAGGATTAAGTATCTGGTGATTTATTTGCCTGTCATTGGTAAGCAATAATAATCCTTCACTGTCATAATCAAGTCTTCCAACAGGATATACATTGCGGGGCACATCAAAATAATCTGCCAGTGTTTTCTTTTTTTGAACAGCAGAAAATTGTGAGAGAACGAGGTAAGGTTTATAAACCAGAAAGTATTCATTCATACAAAAAACAAAAGTCCCGCAGATGCGAGACTTTGTATATGGATGGGTTAGTAAGTACCAGGAAATAAATTTCCTTATGCAATATT
>JBBRHM010000119.1:0-11559 GCA_038222655.1 Chitinophagales bacterium
GGTTAAATGCCGGCCTTCTTTTTCTGCAAAACTCCGGGACGTTTCTGCAAAATTAAACCACTCAAATTCCTGTGAGCACTTGGCTTCAAAACCTGCTTCCTGCAACTGTGCAATTATTTTTTTAAGTAATTGTCGCGGGCAAATGGATAAGGCTTCCCCGGAAGCATTTATGCATTCACCGAGAAAGAAAGGCAACCCATTTTCCCAGGGAATTTTCCGGAAACTATTCAAACTCAATTTTATTTTCGCATCCGGGTATCCGCTATGCCAGCCGGTATATGTGGTATTATCATAAGCCTGGTCGGCCATGTCCCATCCAAAAATAACATCACAAAAACCCAGGTTGTTATTGGCAACTGATAAGAATTTTTCAGTTGAAATATATTTACCACGCAGCACCCCATCCATATCTGCCACAGCAATTTTAACCCTGCCTGATGGATGATTACTTACATAATCAAAAATTTCCTGGTTACTCATTTTTTAAAAAATTTGAAGATCAGAAAAAAGAAGAGCAGCATACCAAAATAATACGCAGCTAACATTCCGTTATTATAGCATAAAGCTACTAAACAGATTATTGCCAGTACCAGCGCCACTATGGGTGTGAAAGGATACAAAGGAACCCGAAAGGGCCTAGGCATATTGGGCATTTTTTTGCGGAGTTGCAAAACAGCCAACATAGAAAAAATATACAACGTAATTGCCCCAAATACAGACAGGACAATGATCTCCGACGTTTTACCGGTACAAAGAATGATAATGCCCAGGCTGGAATTAAAAACCAATGCATTGGCCGGTGTTTGAAAACGGGGATGCACTTTACCTAAAAAGGCAGGGGCATTTCCAATTTTACCAAACTCAAAAGTGGCGCGGCCACTGGCGAGTAATAAACCATGAAAGGAAGCAATCAACCCAAATAAACCAATACCCACCAGTAATGTATAATAAATATGGCCGGTTGCAAACACATAACCCAGTGCCAGTGGTAAAGGTGAATCTGAACTACCTCCATTAGCCGTGTATACTATCGATTCCCATCCACCAATACCTATGGATGATATAAAGACAAGTATACACAGAGCCACCAGTGTAAGGAGAGCCAGCCCAAATCCTTTAACAATATCTTTTTGCGGGTGAAGTGTTTCTTCCGCCACATTGGCGAGTCCTTCAATACCCAGAAAAAACCAGATGGCAAAAGGGAGTGCTGCAAAAGCACCACCCCATCCATTAGGTAAAGCATTGTGTGTAAAATGCGTTACTGAAAAATGCGGCAATGTTAACGCTGAGAAAAATAATAGTTCCCCTACTGCTAAAATGGTAACGAATAATTCAACATTGGCGGCGGCTTTTACGCCATAAATATTTAGGGCCGCAAAAACGATGTAAACTGCAATAGCAGCCATAAGAACCGGAACCTGTGGAAACGCAAGATTCAAATAAGCCCCGATAGCAATGGCAATAGCAGGTGGCGCAAAAACAAATTCAATAATCTGAGCCAGTCCGGTAACAAAACCAATATCTTTTTTAAAAGCACGTTCTGCGTAATCGTAAGCACCGCCTGCTTTGGGAATAGCACAGGCCAGTTCAGCGTAAGAAAAACTAAAGCAGGTATATAAAATAATGACCAGCAAAGTGGCCATCGCCAAACCACCGGTACCACCTTTTTCAAGACCAAGGTTCCAGCCAAAATACATTCCGGAAATTACATAGCCAACTCCTAAACCCCATAACAGCAATGGCGTTAATACGGGTTTGAGATTGCTATTGGCCATAAATAGCAATTTAAGGTATTTCCCGAAAAATACTGTGGCTGGTAAGTACCAATTATGAAATCATCAACCAGTTAGTAAGGTTAATCTATTCCCACATACCGCAGCCGCAACTATAAAAATGTTAGTCTGATTATTTTTTGTTCTGCAACTATACAGGAGATTGCCTTATTTTCAACAGTAAATAAAAATGTCCGGAGAAGTACTACTTATCTTTTGGATAGGGACCAAAACTAAATATGTTTTATGAAAATTGACTGTTCTTACAAATGGCTCTTATTTTGTTTGTGCTGGCTGGTTGGTGCAGGTGATTGCAGCGTACAGGCACAGTCAACCATTACACAATATTTATCCGGTACAGATAAAGATCATACCGTTAACTGGGATTTTTTTTGTACCAAAGGGCGTAACAGCGGTTACTGGACTACTATTCCGGTGCCCTCCTGCTGGGAGCAACAGGGTTTTGGCGCATACAGTTATTACAAAGACAATGCGGATCCTGAAAAAGGATTGTATAGGTATTCCTTTCGCGTGTCGCCACAGCACAAAGGGAAAAAATTGCAACTGGTATTTGATGGCTCCATGACAGATACAGAAGTAAAGATCAATGGAAAAATGGCTGGGGATATTCACCAGGGAGGGTTCTATCAATTCAAGTATGACGTAAGCGAACTGATTCAATTTGACAAAGTAAATGTGTTGGAAATAACGGTGAGCAGACATTCGGCTAACGAGTCTGTGAACCGGGCAGAGCGTAAGTCAGATTTCTGGTTATTCGGTGGCATTTACCGTCCTGTATATCTTGAAATACTTCCGTCAACTTTTATAGAGCGAGTGGCGATTGATGCAACCATGGATGGAAATTTCGACATGCAGGTATACAGTAATCATTCTCCCAAACAGGTGATTGAGGCACAGGTATATGACTTAAACGGGAAACCCGTTGATGGGCCATTTAGCCCGGAACCCAATGGCAGCAACCTACTCAGCCATTCATTTAAAAACATTAAAACATGGAATCCTGAACAGCCCAACCTCTATAAAGTGGTGGTGCGCATTAAAGAAAACAACACTACTATCCATACAATTACCCAACGTTTTGGTTTCAGAACTACGCAACTCCGGCCTCATGATGGTTTTTATGTAAACAATGTGAAAGTGATTTTTAAAGGTGTTTGCCGGCATAGCGAATGGCCGGAAAGCGGCAGAACTTTAAGCCGCGATATTCACCTGATGGATATTGGACTGATGAAAGAAATGAATATGAATGCCGTGCGGATGAGCCATTATCCGCCTGATAAAGATTTCCTGGATCTCTGCGATTCACTCGGATTATTTGTACTGGATGAATTAACCGGGTGGCAGGCATCGTATGATACCACGGTTGGGAGAAAATTAGTGAAAGAATTAGTGGTGCGGGATGTGAATCATCCATCTATCGTTATATGGGATAATGGCAATGAAGGTGGCTGGAACCGGGGGCTCGATAATGATTATGCGCTATATGATCCACAAAAGCGGCTGGTTATTCATCCATGGGAAAAATTTAATGGCACCAATACCAAACACTATCCTGATTTTAAATATATACAGAATGAAGTGGTTACGGGAACAGAAGTGTTTTTTCCAACAGAATTTATGCATGGTTTATTTGATGGTGGTCATGGGGCAGGCTTAGATGATTTCTGGAACGAGATGATGAAAAGCCCAAAGGCAGCAGGTGGATTTTTATGGAGCTTTCATGATGAAGGTATCATGCGGAAAGACAGACACGACAGCATTGATGTGGCAGGTAATTTAGCACCGGATGGTATACTGGGCCCACACCGTGAAAAAGAAGGAAGCTTTTATACTATTAAAGAAATATGGAGCCCGGTTGAGATTAAGCAAAAAAAACTGCCCCCGGATTTTGACGGAAAATTAACAATCACAAACCGCTACCTGTATGTAAACCTTCGCCAGTGCAGCTTTGAATGGAAGCTGGTACGTTTCCCCCATGGCATAAATAAACTTGCGAAGGCCGACATACTATCAAAAGGTTTTGCTTTGCCCTTATCACTTGCTCCGAATGAAACGGGAACTCTGAACCTCAATATCAGTAAGTATCCCGGTAATGCAGATGCATTATACCTGACCGTATATGATGGAGCAAAAAAAGAAATCCTTACCTGGAGCCAGCCTTTTCATTCGCCAAGACAAATAGCAGACAGACTTCCTTTGATGGCAGCAAACGGATCGATCAATACAAAAGACAAAGGAGATAATCTTGAACTTACCTGTGATAACATCGTATATATTTTTAATAAAACCACTGGCTTTTTACAAAATATATTCAATGGTAAAAATAATATCTCTTTCTACGATGGCCCTGCACCCGCAGGCATGTCACTTACTTTAACAGGTTTTAAAAATTATTGCCAGGGCAATCAGTATATAATTGAACCGCTGTATACAGCAAGTGATCATTTTACTGTCCTATGGATTTTTGAATCGGGAAAGTTGCCGCAACTGCATTATCAGTATGCCATTGATGGAGAACGCGAGTTTGCCGGTATTACCTTTCATTATCCGGAAGAAAAAATTACCGGTATGAAATGGCTGGGTGCCGGACCTTATCATGTATGGAAAAACAGGTTGAAGGGTACACAGTTAGGCGTTTGGCAAAAGAATTACAATAATACCATTACCGGAGAAACATGGGTGTACCCTGAATTTAAAGGATGGCATGCAGGTATTTACTGGGCCACTATTCAAAATAAAGAAGCTGATTTTACAGTGTATACGCAGAATGAAAACATTTACCTCCAGATGCTGCAACCGCCTAAACCTAAAGCAGCGGCTAACAATAATACCAGCCCTGCATTTCCGGGTAATACCATTGGGTTTTTCAACAGTATCAGTGCTATTGGTACAAAGTTTCAGGCCGCGGCTGTAATGGGGCCGCAGAGTCAGAAAAACAAAGAACCGGATGGCGCTGTTTTCAATGGCAGTTTATTATTTGACTTTAGGTAGATGAGATGGGATTAGGATAATGCAGAGTCCATAATATCAGTGTATGTCAAAAATAATACATCAATGAAAATGTTTCTTTTGAATAAGCCACTGATCGTTTTTTTACTCTGCATTATTTCGCTGTGTGTAACCGCTCAAAAAAGTACGATCCACCCGGGAGAAATATGGAAGGATAATAACGGGAAACATGTACAGGCACACGGAGGCGGTATCATTAAACTTGGCAAAACTTATTACTGGTATGGTGAAGAGCGCTCGCAGGGACTGGATTCAAACCTCCGCTATGTTAGTTGTTATTCTTCAAAAGATCTTGTCAACTGGCGCTTTAAAGGTGATGTAATAAAAATGGCGGATCCCGACAGTCTCGGTGCACATTGGGTTCTGGAAAGACCCAAAGTTTTTTACAACCGAAAAACAAAAAAATATGTGATGTACATGCATATTGATAATAGAAGTTATAAAGTAGCGCAGGTGGGTATTGCCGTGAGTGACAAACCGGATGGTGAATTCAGATTTATAAAACGATTCCGCCCATTAGGACATGAGAGCCGCGATATCGGACAGTTTATAGATGATGATGGAACAGCTTATCTGGTTTTTGAAGACAGGCCCTTTGGATTTCGTATTGCAAAACTTTCAGCTGATTATATGGATGTTGAAAAACAGGTATCGCTCATACCCGCGCATATGGAAGGTGGGGCCATTGTACACTACAAGGACCTCTATTATTCCATTGGCTCTGCTTTAACCGGATGGAATGCCAATCCGAATAAATATTCAACAGCAGTTTCATTAGAAGGACCCTGGTCTGAATTTAAAGATGTGGCACCACCCGCTAGCAAAACCTATGGTTCACAATCAACCATGCTGATAAAAATTACCGGCACAAAATCCACCACGGTAATTTTTATGGGAGATATCTGGAAACCCAAAACACAATGGGATTCACGCTATCTATGGATGCCATTGGAAATAGGCAATGGAAAACTATGTCTGCCCCAACCCGGGCCATGGGAGTTAAACCTAAAAACCGGTGAGGCACGTATTATTGCAGGCAAAGAACAGTAGAAAAAAAATAAACGGGTAACCATTTTTAGCGTTTACTTTTTTCTAATGGCATTACCCTTTGTATAAGAAAATAAAGTCTGAGACTGAATGAAAAGTAGCATGATTAACTAAAAAATCGTAATTAAAATATTATGGCTTAATATTATACTCTTAATTTATAGCTCAACAGATTACTTAATCAAACCTTAAACTGGACAGTTGGTTTAAAAGGATGCGTACATTAATTATTAGTTTCTTACTGCTGTTTTCCCTATATGTACATGCACAGAACAAACCGGTTCTTTACCAGCAACAAACATGGCTGGGTTACAACCCACAGATAAAATTATCTAAACACTGGGGCCTTTGGTTTGACACTGAAATCCACACCAATGATCATTATTTCAATGGCTTTTCACAAGCTACTTTGAGATTTGCGGGCACTTATTACAACAATAAAAATAATAAGTTCACGGGTGGTTACGGGTATACTGATTTGTTTCCCGGTGAGAACCATGCCTATATTTCTATTGCCGAACATTTTGCCTGGGAGCAGTACCAGTGGTTCAGCAATACGAATAAAACCAAACTCATGCAATGGATTAGGCTCGAAGAAAAATTTAAAAAAAACGTAGTAGACGATTATACTGCTGCCGATAACGCTACTTTACTTTACAAGGCCCGTTATAATATTTTTTATCAAATATCACTAAGCAGTAAAGGCATGGTTCCAAAAACATTAGCCGTTTCGCTGGGAGATGAACTCTATCTTTATTACGGGCCGCATGTTAACAATCACCTGTTTGATCAGAACAGGGTTTTTATTGGGTTGAGTTATGCCTTAAATGACCATGATAACCTGCAGGTGGGTGTGATGAATATGCTACAGGAAGAGCTTTCGGGACAATACAAAGATACCAATGTGCTTCGGTTATCTTTTTTTCAGAACATTGATTTAGGTAAGTCGAAGTCTACAGAATAATCTTACCCTTTATTGAATTCCCTATCATTTTACCGAGGTATTTAGCAGGCCCAGATCGGGCTGTGCATATTTATAGACTTTTAAATAGATAGTTGTTTTTGTCTGGTGCACGCCTGCAAATTTAGAAATCGTGTTTACAAAATTTACAAGGTGATCATTATCCCGGCACATGACGTCTACTTCCAAATCATAATCACCCGAGGTCATGGCAAGAAAACTTACTTCGGGAAGTTTGGCAATTTTTTGTGCCACTTTTTCCTGTAAAGTAGCGGGTCGCACAGATACGGCAATATGCGCATAGGAGCGGAATCCCACTTTATCCGGGTCCACCCTGCCAATGATGTTAATGGTACCTTCTTCTATCAGTTTGTTCATGCGGGTACGGATAGTACCTACGGAAACGTTTAACTGTTCAGCCATCACTGTAAATGACATTCGCCCATCCTGCTGCAAACAGGAAGTAATTGCAAAATCAAGTTCATCTAATCTAATACCGTTCTTATTCATATACGGAATATCATATCCAGAAATAAAAATAATGAGAATATTTTGTCATTAACTAAAATATTTTTAATTTAAAGGCTTATTTCTAAAAATATTGTAAATGTAGTTTTGAATGAGCAATGGTCTATGCCAGTCACCATCTACTGCAACAATTAAAAAATTACCATGAAATACCAAGCCATACAAAATTACATCAACGGTCAATTTGTAAACAGCGGTGTTGACAGAAAAATAGAAGTAATTTCTCCGATTGATGGTACGCTGCTGTCCACGGTTCCTATGTCTTCAAAAGAAGATCTTGACAAGGCTGTACAATCTGCCAAAGCTGCCTTTCCTGCCTGGAGCAGGATGCCGGTAAAGGAGCGCGTACAGGTTTTTTTCCGTTATAAATATTTACTGGAAAAAAACATGAAAGAACTGGCAGAACTATGCAGTGAAGAGAATGGTAAAACCTATGGTGAGTCTGTAGCAGAGATTGAAAAATGTATTGAGCTAACAGAATTCGCTACTTCCCTACCGCAATTGGTTACGGGTGAAGTGCTCGAAGTAAGTAAAGGAGTTGAATGCCGTACTGAGCATGTGGCACTGGGTGTAGTAGCCTCCATCGTGCCGTTTAATTTTCCTGCCATGGTTCCCAACTGGACAATTCCGAATGCCATTGCCTTAGGCAATTGTATGATCCTGAAACCTTCAGAAAAAGTTCCGTTGTGTTGCGGAAAACTGGCCGAACTATTGAAAGAAGCAGGCTTGCCCGATGGCGTATTTAATATTGTACATGGTGCTGTGGAAATTGTAGAAGCGATCTGTGATCATCCCGGTATTGAAGCAGTATCATTTGTGGGCTCTACCAAAGTAGCGAAGATTGTTTACCAGCGTGCAACCAGTCATTATAAAAGATGCCTGGCATTAGGCGGCGCTAAAAACCACCTGATGGTGTTACCGGATGCAAAGCCCGACATGACCGCTCAGAATGTAGCTGCCTCTATGAGTGGCTGCGCGGGGCAACGCTGTATGGCTGCCAGTGCCATGATCGGTGTAGGGAATGTGGATCATATCATCAGTAAGATCTGCGAAGAAGTCAGAAAAATTGAACCGGGTAAAAACCTGGGTGCTGTAATCAATAAAGAATCAAAAGAAAGGATTGAACGCTTTATCACCGAAGCAGAAAATGATGGCGCAAAAATATTGGTCGATGGTCGTAATACCCAGGTGGTCGGAAAAGAAAAAGGAACCTATGTAGGTCCCACGGTAATTGATTTTGTAACGCCTAACATGTCAGTGGCGCGCGAAGAAATTTTCGGGCCCGTTATCAGCATTATGCGTACCAATACCGTTGATGAAGCCCTGGCTATTGAAAATGCCAATCCTTACGGCAATGCGGCGAGCGTTTTTACGCAGAATGGCAGTCTTGCCCGCTACATTATTGACCACGCCAGTGCGGGCATGATTGGTGTAAATGTGGGTGTCCCTGTTCCCCGCGAACCTTTTTCGTTTGGTGGCTGGAATGAAAGTAAATTCGGTGTGGGAGATATTACAGGAAAGAGTTCTATTGAATTCTGGACAAAATTAAAAAAATCAACTACCAAATGGAACCCGGAAGCGGGGGTTAACTGGATGAGTTAGATTTTGTGTTGACTGTTGCATTTTACATGGCAAGTGCAAACACTTAATTCCATACTTAGAAATCATTCAACATGTACCATTCAAAATAAATTATATGCAAACTCAAACCATTTCAGCATCACAGGAAGTTATACAGGATAATCTTGATTACACTTTGTTCTCCTGGAGTAAACAGAAAGGTATTGATCCCATTGCCGTAAAATATGGTGAAGGGGTATACCTGTATGATTATGATGATAAACGTTATATCGATTTTTCTTCAGGCCTGATGAATGTGAATATAGGTCATGGCGACCAGCGTATAACGGAAGCGGTTGTAAAGCAAATGCAGGCCATCAGTTATGTTACTCCCAACTGTGTAACCAAAGCGCGTGGTGATCTGGGGAAAAAACTGGCAGAGATTTGCCCGGGAGATCTCAACAAAGCCTTTTTTACTTTATGCGGCGCAACGTCTATTGAGAACGGAATAAAATTAGCGCGTTTGTATACAGGCCGTCATAAAATTCTGAGCCGGTATCAATCTTATCATGGATCGTCCAGTGGTGCCATGACAGCCAGTGGTGATCCCCGCAAACTTGCCGTAGACGCACAGCAGGCGCCAAATTTTGTACACTTTGATCTCCCCTATTTATATCGCTGGGAATTGGGTGAAGCCGCTTTACTAAAAGAATCTGTGGCACAACTGGAGCGTATTATTGTTTACGAGGGCCCGGGTAATATTGCGGCTATTTTACTGGAAGGCGAATCTGGCACATCAGGCTGTTTACAATATCCTGTTGGCTATCTAAAAGCAGTAAGGGAAATCTGTAATAAACATGGCATTTTAATAATTATGGATGAGGTGATGAGTGGCTTTGGCCGCACGGGTAAATGGTTTGGTTTTGAGAACCATGGCATTGTTCCGGATATGATTGCCATGGCAAAAGGATTAACCTGCGGATACCTTCCCTTTGGATGCCTGATGGTGAGTGATAAGATTGCAGCAAAATATGATAATGCCATGCTTCCTCTAGGCTTAACTTATTCTGCCCACCCAGTAGGTTGTGCGGCAGCATTAGAAACACTTAAGATTTACGAAGATGATAACCTGATAGATAATGCAGTAAAAATGGGTAAATACATTGAACAGCGTGTACAGGAAATGAAAACCAAACACCCAAGCATCGGTGATTTCAGGAATACCGGTTTGCTGGGATGTATAGAACTGGTAAAGAACAGGGCAACCAAAGAGCCCATGGCACCTTTTAATGCAACGCCAGATCAAATGGTAGTGATGAATAAGGTAGCTGCCAAAATAAAAGAACTGGGCATGTACACATTTGTAAGATGGAATTATATTTTTATTGCCCCGCCATTATGTGTTACGAAAGAAGAGGTGAATGAAGGACTCGCGATCATCAGCGAAGCGATAAAAATTGCGGATGAATACGTTGTATAATTATTTTGAATGTTGCATGTTTTCTAATTTAAAATGCAAAAGTCAACAATCTAAAATAAAAAATGAACTCAGTCTCTTCGTTATATAGTGAGGACCTTGCCCCTGTACCGGGTGATAAACGCACATGGAACACCTGGAACTATGCTGCTTTATGGATCAGTATGAGTTTATGCATACCTACGTATATGCTCGCAAGCTCACTGATAGAAGGGGGAATGAACTGGTGGCAGGCGATACTCACTATTTTTTTAGGCAACCTGGTGGTATTGATACCGATGATACTTAATGGTCATGCAGGCGCTAAATATGGTATTCCTTTTCCTGTTTTTGCAAGGGCAAGTTTTGGAACACGCGGCGCAAATATTCCCGCCATGCTCCGTGCCATTGTTGCCTGCGGCTGGTTTGGCATTCAGACATGGATAGGTGGATTTGCCTTATACCAGATGTTTAGATTATGGTTCCCTTTCTTAGAAACCTTACCGCCACTATTTCCGGCATCATTCGGATTACAGACCGGTCCGGCTATCACTTTTTTTTTATTCTGGTTGTTGAATATGTATATAGTGTATCTCGGTGTGGAAAGCATCAAAAAATTATTGGTCTTCAAAGCATTCTTTTTACCGGTTGCAGCACTAGCCTTATTATTCTGGGCTATTAATGCGGGTCATGGTCTTGGCCCCATCCTTCACCAACCCTCAAAATTCAGTAATACAGCAGCGTTCTTTGCGTTCTTTTTTCCGGCACTTACCGGTATGGTAGGTTTCTGGGCCACACTTTCTTTAAATATTCCTGATTTTACCAGGTATGCCAAGAGTCAGAAAGCACAGGTAGTTGGTCAGGCTATTGCACTACCCGCTTCCATGACCTTATTTTCTTTTATAGGCGTAGTGGTAACTTCTGCTACCGTTATTATTTATGGAACCACTATTTGGGATCCGTTGGTATTGGCCGGAAAATTTGATAATAAATTATTGGTGAGCGTTGCCATGATCGCTGTTGCGATCTCTACCCTCGCAACAAATATTGCTGCCAATATTGTGAGTCCTGCCAATGATTTTGCCAATCTCGCACCAACTAAAATTAACTTTAGAACAGGTGGTTATATAACTGGTATTATTGGCATCCTCATTTTTCCTTGGAAACTGATAGCTGATCCGGGTGGTTATATATTTACCTGGCTT
>JBBRHM010000120.1:0-11435 GCA_038222655.1 Chitinophagales bacterium
GATGTGGAACCGATTCAGGTTGAGTTCCCTGCACGTTATGGCGGAAACATCCGTGTATTCCTGGGAAGCGAAGCTATTTATGGGATACAGGGAAGCGTGGACCTGGAAGAACTCAATAAAAAAGAACAGCAGTTCTTTAAAAGATTCGACACATTGAAAAAGAATATTACAACGTGGAACAAAACAAAAAAAGAATTCCTGCAGGAACTGGTTGGTAAAACAGGAAAATTAAAAGCAAAAGCATTCCCTGGCCGTGCAGCTATTCTTGTAAAAATGCTTGGACTGGATGTTAATACTGTTTCAGAAGTATATGAAAAACCAGGCTCACTTAAAATCGGTTATTACCTGCCGGGAACAAGGATACCTATTAAATCAGACGAGGAAATGTATCAGTTGGAAGACAAAACAAAACCCATCCTTAATATGGCCTGGCATATTCCAAAAGAGATCCATGCGTATTTAAAAGAACATGGATACACAGGCTCCATTATCGACATTCTAAGTGCAGATGATTTTGCATAAATGACAATTTCACCAGGTTGCTTATGATTGCTGCAACTGTTATAATGAAAGAAACTAAGAGTACTACCCCTTTTGTTGTGTCCCCGGCTAACATCGCTGTAATAGGAGGCGGAAGATGGGCAAGGGTATTGACTGAGATCGTCTACCGTATTACTGATCATTCAATAAATATTTCTATTCATTCACCTGGGAATGCTTCATCGATGCAGGCCTGGGTTGAAGAGAAAGGATGGAAAAGCAGGATAAAAATTACTGATACATGGCCTACATCTTTCCAGGGATCAGCAGCTGTTATTGTTGCCAATGCAACTGTTGATCATGAAAAGGCAATACGTGCAGCTTTTTTAGCCGGCGCCGCTGTACTTGTTGAGAAGCCAATGACACTTACGTATGCATCAGCCCAGGATCTTATAGCTGTTGCTGAGAATAAAAACTTTTTTTTTGCAACCGCGCATGTTTTTCTTTTTACACGTTACCTACCCCGTTTTGCAGAAAGCATAGCAGCAGCCGGTGAAGTTTCAGCTGTTAAAATAATATGGCGTGATCCTCAATTAGAAAGCAGGTACGGAGAACAAAAACGGTACGATGCTGGCCTGCCTGTTTTTGTAGACTGGCTGCCGCATATTTTATCTATCCTATATATCCTTATAAAAGAAGCTCCGCAAAATCTTACATATTTTGCATTGCAGAAAGGAGGGGCAAAAGTAACTATAGCATTCAATGCGGGAACTGTTTCGTGTCAGGTTGAAATGGAACGCAATGGACGCAGTCGCAAAAGGTTGCTGGAGGTAATGGCTGGAGATCAACTTTTGAAACTTGATTTTTCTGCCGAGCCCGGAAATATTGATACGGGAACAGACCTTGTTAATGCTGACCCCGACTGGAATACCGCTGACCGTCCAGCGACATCTATGCTGAAAGCTTTTTTACAACAGGCATCTGGTATTGGAACAGATGAAAGGCTTGATCCATTAATTGGCTTGCGAGCCAGTAAAATGATCAGTGAGGTAACAGACCTGTATCGTCCGGAACAAATGTTATGGCTTACAGAAAAACTAGGAACAGAACAAATATGGGGAGAAGATACCCGGTATGCCTTAATAGAATTATTGCAGGTAAACGACCATGTACGTACAGGCGGAATAGATCGGAAGGTTGAAAAAATTAAAAATCTGTTAGCGGGATCATCTCGGAAACATTGGCTAACATTGCTGCGGGAAAAAAAGGACCCGGCAGTACTGCTGGAAATGACAAGATAATATTAATTATACAAACATCTACGTAACAACATGAAGACTATTATTCTTGCGGGCGGTTATGGAACAAGAATCCGCGATGTCGCAGATGACATTCCCAAGCCAATGATCCCGATCGGTCCGTATCCGATCCTCTGGCATATCATGAAATCATATGCGCACTTTGGTCACAAAGATTTTGTTATTTGTCTCGGTTATAAAGGCCAGGTGATCAAAGATTTTTTCCTCAACTATGAAGCATATACGCGCGATTTTACGATCAGCTTCGGAAGTGGCGCTTTAACCTATCATAACAGTCATAAAGAATCAGACTGGAAAGTTACGCTCACCGATACAGGTATACGTTCCATGACAGGCTCACGAATTTCGCGCATACGCGATTACGTGGGTAATGAAGATTTTATGTTCACTTATGGAGATGGAGTGAGCGATGTTGATATAGACAAACTACTTGATTTTCACAAATCTCATGGAAAGATACTGACAGTAACAGGAGTAAGACCTCCCGGCAGATTTGGTGAAATGATGGCTGGTAGTAATGGGCAGGTAAAAGCTTTCAATGAAAAGCCACAGGCTTCCGCAGGACGTATTTCCGGTGGCTTTTTTGTTGCAAGTCCCAAACTGTTTGACTATGTAACTGATGACGAAGATCTCGTTTTTGAACAGCAACCGATACACAGTCTGGTTGCGGACCAGCAATTAATGATGTATGAACATGATGGATTTTGGCAGCCAATGGACACAAGTAGGGAATATTTGTTACTTAATTCACTATATGAAAAAGGAAATGCACCATGGGTAAGATGAGTTTACATGATGCTTTCGCATCCTTTAAAGGGAAGAAAATATTTATTACAGGTCATACCGGTTTTAAAGGTACTTGGTTAACATTTATTCTTACTGAAGTTGGAGCCGAAGTGATGGGGTATGCATTAGATCCTGAACCAGGGCCTAGCCATTTTAATATGCTTGATCTCAGATCAAAGATCAAACATGTAGTAAGTGATATCCGCGATGCGGGTGCGCTTAATAGTGTCATGCAGTCTTTTCAGCCGGAGTATGTTTTTCATCTTGCCGCGCAACCCCTGGTAAAAAAATCATACAATGACCCTGTTCTCACTTTTGATACAAACATCATGGGTTCTGTAAACCTCTTGGATGCAGTGAGAAAATGCGTCTCAGTCCATTCATTGGTCTACATTACTTCTGATAAATGTTATGAGAATGTGGAATGGATCTGGGGATATAGAGAGAATGACAGGATGGGTGGGCATGACCCTTATAGCGCTTCCAAAGGTGCGGCCGAGATCGTTTTTTCTGCCTATGCGCGCTCATTCTTCGCATCAAGGCCAACACTTGGTGCTGCAACCACACGTGCAGGAAATGTGATCGGTGGTGGTGACTGGGCTATAGACCGGATCATCCCGGATTGTATACGGGCTATCGAAAATAATATTCCTATTCAGATACGAAATCCATTGGCAACAAGGCCATGGCAACATGTATTAGAACCACTGTCAGGTTACTTATTGTTAGCAGCTAAACTGCGCGACGAGCCACGTAAATATGAAGGGGCATGGAATTTCGGTCCATCGAGTTCTGAAGTTCGAACTGTTAAAGAGGTCGCTGCTACTATTATCGACTATCTTGGAAAAGGAAGCATAGAGATCACGGGTTCGCCAGACCAACATCATGAAGCCATGCTGCTTCAGTTAAATTGTGATAAAGCACACCAGTTATTGAATTGGGAACCAAGATGGCATGTTGAAGAAACGCTGGCCGCTACCGCTGAATGGTTCAAATGCATTTTGCGTGGTGACGATGCACAAACAGTTACACGCAAACAACTTCATAATTATTTTAAAGAACTGATATGATTGAAGGCGTAAGTATAACCCCGCTGCGTCAAATATTTGATGAACGGGGAAAGGTCATGCACATGTTGCGTGAGGACTCTCCAGTTTATACCAGGTTTGGTGAAATATATTTTTCCTGCACAAATCCAGGTGCCATAAAAGCATGGCATTTGCATAAATTAATGACGCTTAACTACGCGGTTATTTTTGGTGAAATAAAATGTGTGTTGTACGATGACCGCCCGGAAAGTAAAACAAGAGGATGTGTAGAAGAATATTTCTTATCACCGGAAAATTATTCCCTGATAACTGTACCACCACTCGTCTGGAATGGATTCAAAGGTATCGGTGACAAAGTCTCTATTGTTGCAAATTGCGCCACTATTCCTCATGACCCTGATGAGATCGAACGTAAATCTGCATTCGATCCCAGCATCCCTTACGACTGGTCAATGAAACACAGATGAAAGAACGCATTCTGATTACAGGGGGCTTTGGTTATTTGGGTGGACGGATGGCATCTTACCTTGTCGGCCAGTCTTATATTATCCGTTTAGGCACGAGGAAAGCACAAGCTTCTCCCGATTGGTTGCCGATGGCCGAAGTGGCTGCAATGGATATACTGAATCCTTTATCGCTCACTAGAGCTATGCAGGATGTGGATACGGTAATCCACCTAGCAGCAATGAATGAGAATGAATCAGTAGCTGATCCCGCAAAAGCAATTGAATTCAATACACTCGGAACACATCTTGTGTTGCAGGCAGCAATTAATGCCGGCGTAAAAAGATTTATATATTTCTCAACTGCTCATATATACTGCGCACCATTGGTTGGCCATATCGATGAAACATTTCTTCCCAAACCACTTCATCCCTATGCAATTACTCACCATGGCGCGGAAGATTTTGTGCGTGCGGCACATTTACAGGGGAAAATCGCCGGAATAATAATTCGCCTATCGAACGGGTTTGGTGCACCGGCACACGCCGGTGTGAACAGGTGGACATTGCTGGTTAATGATGTTTGCCGACAGGTAGTAGAAAATAAAAAGATTGTGTTACGCTCAAGCGGTATACAGAAAAGAGATTTTATCACACTCGAAGATGTGAATAGGGCAATGGACCACCTATTGCAATTACCGGTTACAGCATACGCGGATGGTTTGTTTAATCTCGGTGGTGAAACAAGTATCAGCATCTGGGAATTGGTGCAACGTATTGCCCGTCGCAGTAAAGAGATATTAGGTTTTGATCCCGAGATCATCCGCCCCGAACCTGCTGCAGGAGAAACGGCACAGGATCTTTTCTTTGATATATCGAAATTTAAAAAAACAGGTTTTGTATTGCGCGGTGATATTGACAAAGAGATTGATGATACATTGCGGTTGTCTGCCAGATTTTTTACTCCGAATAATTAATGAAAACTAACCCGCTAATTTCTATTGTAATACCTACGTATAACCACGCCCGTTTTTTATCGCGTGCCCTGAAATCGCTGCAGGACCAGTCCTTTACAAACTGGGAAGCAATTGTTGTTGACAATCATTCGCAGGACGGCACAGATGAACTGATGAAACAGGTGACTGATTCGCGTATCAGTTTTATAAAAGTGCATAATAATGGAGTGATAGCTGTTTCAAGAAATACAGCAATTGCTGCTGCGAAAGGAGAATGGCTTGCCTTTCTTGATTCAGACGACTGGTGGACAAATGATAAGTTGTCTGTTTGCATTAAGCATATTGAAAAAGGAGCAGATTTTATTTACCATGATCTTAGAATTGCACGTGATACCCCCCCTTTTTTAGATAACAATAATATCCGCACACGGCAGTTAACAAAACCGGTGCTGATTGATCTGCTCATGCATGGTAACCTGATCAGTAATTCTTCCGTTTTGGTGAAGAAAGAATTAATGGAATCGGCAGGGCGCCTGGATGAAAATCCGAAAATGGTGGGTGCGGAAGACTTTAACGGCTGGCTTAAAATAGCCCGCCAGACAGAACGGTTTGTATATGTTCCGAATTTTCTCGGCTTCTATGAGTTTCATGAAAGCGGTATATCAAGAAAAGACATGTCTGAATGTTTTGAACTTGCTACAGAAAATTTTATGGAAGAATTGACCGGGGCGCAACAAAGAAAAGTATCTGGGCATATTTCTTATATGAAAGCCCGTTTCAACCTGGCAAGAAAAGAATTTTCAAATGCCAAAAAATGGGCGAGAAAAAGTTTTGTTGACGGTGACACAGTAATTAAAGCAAAATCAATATATGTTTTAGGTATGGCCATCGGTTCACTTTTTTTAAACCGACGGGTCTCCCCGCGATAAAAAAAATGAGAACGACGCATTCGAATCAAAGTATTGCTAAAATACTGGCGCTATGTGTTCTTGGGATACTTTTATTTTATCCACCTTTTGCTTTCTTTATCTTCCTGAATGATGTTACAAGGATCTCAATCTTTGTGTTTTTCTTTATTCTCCTGTTTGGTTACCAGCTAAGCAGTAAGTATAAAGCAAGAAAATTGCTCGTACTTACATTTATCTGGGTACTTATTTTGATTTTCCTGGCCGGGGCATTGTATGTAAACAACAGCGAAGGCTACCGTACTGCCTTAGGTTATTCGCTCATGTTAGGATTTGCCTGTGTGCTATATGGCATTATGCAGTCAACGGACAATGGTTTTTATGAAGCGATGGTGAATGTCTATATCGGGTTTTTTATACTGGCACCTGCCTGTGCCTGTATCAATTTTTTAATCAATCTTGTTACACCCGGATTTAATTTTCTTACAGGTGCGTTTTCAATTTTCACATACGAATACCAGGCATCGCCGTTCGGTCTTGTTATCTACAAGAATATTAGGGGTATAAATGTAAGCAGGAGCCTGTTCTTTTTTATTGAACCTGTGTTCCTATCATTTTTTTACCTGGTCAATATTTTCGTGATCAGTAAACGGGTAGGAAAACATAAGAAGCTTTTCATTGTGCTGAATTTTCTTGGTGGGTTACTTACCACCTCTTTTTTCTTCTATATAGGTTACATAGTGCTAAGGGCCCTTAAAATGCGGTTGCTATACAGGATCATTTTTATTGTGCTGGCATTGGTACTGGGTTTTATTTTACAGCAAGGATTACTGGGGTTTCTTAATTCATCTTCGTATGAAGAACGGACACTGCGGCTAACGATAGGTCTTGAGATCCTTAGCAATTTTAACCTGCAGCGTGTACTTACGGGTTCAGGCTATTTTGTTGATTATGGGTATAATCTCGGTGTTAGTTCCGGTATTCTTAATTCTTTTATTGAAGGTGGGATAATCGGTCTGATCTGCCCATTAATTATGGCCATTATTTTCTGTAGAAAAAGTGTGGCTCTTTTAGTACTGCTGATATTCAGCTTGATCCTTTTCGAGCCGTTTAAATTTCCTTTGTTCTGGCTGGCATTGATTCTCGGTGGACAAACATATTACACAGAGCGGAAGAAACAAGCATCCGAATAGCGGCTGTGGAATATATACTAATGTTTAAGATATAATTTAATTATTTTTGAAAATGCAAGAAAAAATAACAAGAGAATACAAGATTTGTACTAACTGTATCATGGACACAACCGATCCCCACATCACTTTTGATGAGCGTGGTTGGTGCGACTACTGCCGTAATTATCATCAAAATATCTTACCCAACTGGCATCCGAATCAAGAAGGTGAGAAGATGTTAAGAAAAATGATTGATAAGATCAAAGAAGATGGTAAAGGGCGCGATCATGATTGCCTGATCGGCATAAGTGGCGGAGTTGACAGTTCTTATGTTACATATATGGCCAAAGAAAAATTTGGTTTGCGTCCTTTGATCTTTCATGTAGATGCGGGCTGGAACTCACAACAGGCTGTAAATAATATTGAAAAGCTAATTGATGGGTTTGGTTTGGATCTTCATACAGAGGTGATTAACTGGCAGGAAATGAAAGACCTGCAGCTGGCTTTTTTCAAAGCCCAGGTTCCGCATGTTGATACGCCACAGGATCATGCTTTTTTTGCTTCATTATATAATTTTGCGGCTAAGCACGGATTTAAATATATCCTCACCGGTGCGAACTATTCTACAGAATGTGTACGCGAACCATTGGAATGGCATTACCATGCATCTGATCTTGTTCAATTAAGAGATATACACAAGCAATTTGGAACCCGCGAGTTAAAAACATTTCCGTTAGCCGATATTTTTAAGTTTAAATTATACTACCGATATATAAAAGGCGTGCGTGTAGTGAAACCATTGGATTATATTCCATTCATTAAAGAAGAAGCCATGCAGGAACTGGTAGATAAATTCGGGTGGCAGAAATACGCGCACAAACATTACGAATCACGGTTCACCAGGTTTTATGAAGGGTACTGGCTGCCTGAAAAATTTGGGTATGATAAAAGAAGGGCACATTTCTCCAGTCTCATCCTTACTAAACAATTGTCAAGAGAAGAGGCATTAGAACGCATAGCTAAAAAAGCATATGATGCACAAACAATTGTGCAGGACTTCGAATATGTGGCTACAAAACTTGATCTTACGGTAGCCGAACTGCAGAAATTAATGGATGGGCCAAATAAAACATACCGTGACTACAAATCAAGGATGCCAATGATTAGCCTGGCAACAAAAGTGCTTACCATGTTAGGGATCCAAAAATCCATTATACGATGATTGCAATAGTAGATTACGGGTTAGGCAATATCAAAGCATTTTCGAACGTGTATAAAAAATTACATATCCCTGTAAAAATGGCCAAAAATGCAGCCGACTTAAAGGGTGCAGAAAAAATTATATTGCCAGGTGTAGGTGCTTTTGATCATGCTATTGAACTGCTGGAAGCTTCTGGAATGCGCAGTACACTTGATGAATTGGTACTTGAAAAAAAAGTGCCGGTACTGGGTATTTGTGTCGGAATGCAAATTCTTGCAAGGTCAAGTGAAGAAGGGAAATTACCCGGTCTTGGATGGATTAATGGGGAGGTTAAAAAGTTTGACGCTTCAAGGCTGGCCCACGTAACGCATCTACCCCATATGGGATGGAATGATGTTGTGCCCATATCAGCAAACGCGTTATTTGAAAAACTCAATACGGGATCTATATTCTATTTTCTCCATTCATATTATTTTGAATGCGATAAAAAAGAAGATGTTATTGCAGCAACAGATTATGGCGGTGAGTTTGCCTGTGCGGTTAATGCCGGCAATGTTTTTGGTGTTCAGTTTCATCCGGAAAAAAGCCACCAGTATGGTACCCAGCTTCTAAAAAACTTCGCAAATTTATAAAGATGTTACGTCCCAGAATTATTCCCTGCTTATTGGTTAAAGATAAGGGGTTGGTGAAGACAGTTAATTTTAAGGATCCTAAATATGTAGGCGATCCCATTAATGCTGTAAAAATATTCAACGAAAAACACGTTGATGAATTGATCGTACTTGATATTGATGCCAGCCGCGAAAACAGGGGACCCGATTATAAAATGATTGAGGATCTCGCCGTAGAATGCAGAATGCCTCTGTGTTATGGCGGCGGCGTAAAAACCGCAGATGAAGCACAGAAAATATTTAATCTCGGCGTTGAAAAAGTTGCCATAAGTTCCGCTGCCGTTGAGAAGCCGGAATTGGTTTCCCAGATTGCTGAAAGGGTAGGTAGCCAAAGCGTAGTAATTGTACTAGATATCAAAAAAAAATCAATCACTGGTAAGTACGAAGTCTGGATTCACAACGGAACAAAAAATACAGGAAAGAACCCAGTAGAATTTGCACAGCATCTTGAAAAACTAGGTGCCGGCGAGATCGTTATCAACTCAATTGATCAAGATGGAGTGATGAAAGGGTACGACCTTGCTTTAATTAATAAAATGCGCGAATCGATACATGTTCCGATGACCGTTCTTGGAGGAGCCGGTTCACTCAATGATATCGGAGAGTTGATTAGTAAACATGGGATTATCGGGGCAGCCGCAGGTAGCCTTTTTGTTTTTAAAGGTGTTTACAAAGCCGTTTTGATCAATTATCCCAACAGGGAGGATAAAGACAAACTGATGAAGCAACATTTTACTTCTTTTTTGCCATAACCCTTTCTAACAACTTGCATCAGCGTTCTCTATCATGAAGATCCTTTTTATTGCACCTCTGCCTCCACCCATTACCGGTCATTCGCTGGCAGCTAAGGTTTTGCTCGATGAACTGGAAAAGAATCATACTGTTAATACCGTTGATCTCAGTAAAAACAGTTTTAAAGAAGGGATAGACGGGTTTAAAAGAATTCTTGAAGTTGTCGGCATCCTTAAAGAAGTATGGCAAAAAAAAAGGGGATGTGGTATTTTATACCTTACTATTTCAGAGTCTTTCGCCGGAAATATAAAAGACATTTTTATTTATATCTTATGTTTTCGCAGCCTGCCCAAAATGTTTATCCACCTGCATGGTGGCAGTATTAAAAGATTACTCTGGGATAAACATCCGTTACTTGCTTCCGTTAACCGTTTTTTTATTAAACGCATGGCTGGTGTAATCATAACAGGAAAATCTCATCTTCCTGTTTTTCAAGACACAATTCCTGCAGGAAAAATACATATTGTACCCAATTTTGCCCAGGAATATGTGTTTGCATCTGGAAAACAAATCGCAGATAAATTTAACTTGAAGCCCTTACGTATACTCTATATGAGTAACCTGATACCCAAAAAAGGATATAATGAATTGGCGGATGCTTTTCTGGGGATGAATGAAGAACTCAGATCAAAAATATGTATTGACTTTGCAGGAAGTTTTGACTCGGAAAAAGACAAGCTTATTTTCATGAAAAAAATAAGTAACTACAAACAGGTCCAATATCATGGTATCGTATCCGATCAACAAAAAAAAGACCTGTTCTCCCAGGCACATATCTTTTGTTTACCTACTTCGTATTTTGAAGGACAGCCTATTTCAATTCTCGAAGCATATGCATCAGGTTGTGTAGTACTTACAACTGGGCAAAGTGGTATCAGGGATATTTTCACGGATCGAATAAATGGGTTTGAGATCGAACCAGAATCACCGGAATCAATCAGGGAAAGGATTGCTGAGCTTATAGATAAAAGGGAAGTTCTTGTTAAGATCGCATCACACAATTTCTTATCTGCTAAAGAAAAATACAGGATAAGTATTCATACTAATGCGGTTGAAAATATTTTCATATCGTGATGATATGCTTTTTTAGCATTTAGTGTAGTGCTAGATAGTTTAGGTTTTTCATATCGGACTGTTTTTTATGCATATAATCTTAGTTATGGAAGCTTGCGGGTTTATTTCAAATACTTGCCCCCAAAAAATTTAAAAATGGGGTCTACCTGATTGAAATAAGGAAGACTAAAGAAGATATTGCATAGAAGGATACATAGGAAAAATTTCCCCAAAGTAGATGTAGTGATACATTTAGCAGGCAAGTCATTTTATCAACAAGTTGGGAAGACACAAGCGAATTTATCAGTTGTAATTTAATGGCAACTATTGAAACATTAAATTATTGTAAGTAGAAGAATGCAAGACTTATTTTTCTTAGTTCATATCAGTATAGTAAAGGGAGTCTCTTCTCATCTCAGAAATTTTATCTTTGGTGGCTACGAATCCCTACGGTCTCTCTAAAAAAACAGGAAAAAAACTAGTTACTTTAATTTTTATATATGATCTTGTAGAAGGAATAATAAAGTCGATTATATGTAATTCCGTTTACAATGTTTTTAATATTCTAGGCGGCGAAAGCCATTCTGTTGATGAAGTGATCCTGCTTG
>JBBRHM010000121.1:0-11329 GCA_038222655.1 Chitinophagales bacterium
AACCGTTTTTTCATCAGGATTGGGAATACTATACAGCATAAATACCTTGCTGAAAAAATTATATAATGCCGGCAAAATCATTTGTATGGGTGCGGCTTTGGGGTTGGCTTCAAAATACTGGATAATGCGGATGGCTTTGGACAGATCCTTTTGCGCAACAGCGGCCTGCAGTTCAAATACATTGAACTCCTTACTTACGCCGATGTATTTTTCTATATCATCTTCTGTAATTTCTTTTCTTGTACCAAGGTTAACCGCTAATTTTTCTATTTCATTCTGAATACGGCTCAGGTCATTACCAATATGATCAACCAGCACAAACAAAGCTTTTTGTGTAATGGTGAGTCCGTGTTTTCTTACCATCTCACCCGCCCATTCCGGAAGCTGGTTTTCGTACATTTTTTTGGTGGTAAGCATCTCCCCTTTCTGTTTCAGCAGTTTGGAAAGTTTAGACCGTCCATCCACTTTTTTTTCTTTGTAGCTCACTACAAAAACGGTAGAAGCCAGGGGATTTTCAATATAGCTTTCCAGTTTTTCAATATCGCGCATCTGCTGCGCTTCTTTCAGTAATACCACCTGGCGTTCAGCAAACATGGGGTAACGCATACAGGCATTGACCACTGAGGCCCAGTCGGCATCTTTTCCGTAAAATATGGTAAGGTTAAATCCAGCCTCTGCCTCACTTAAAATTTTATGCTCGGCGTAGTCCACTACCTGGTCTATAAAATAAGGCTCCTCTCCCTCTAACCAGTAAATAGGTTTGAATATACTTTTCTTCCATTCTGATATAATCTTTTCGGCCGACATGTGTGCAAAGATCAACCAGGAACAACGAACCACGAAAAATAGGGTGTGAAAGTTGTAAACATTAGCCTTGGCCCCTTATGGGAGTTAGCAAAATAGCTGTATTAATCTTTTGTAAATGGTGAATGGGCAATGGTGAATCATTCTATCATCCATTCACCATAAATAAAACACCACATCTACACTACCCTGATCCGGTCATCAGTCAATAAAGGCTGGTTCTTAAACCGAAGTATCACATTGGCGGTTACTACCACATCGCGCTGGCAGTACTCAACAATACGAGGAAGGTTATTGTCTTTATAATAAACATCCTGCACCCTACTTCCGTCAATGTCAGATTTTGAAGTAGGAATGCCCAGTACATTGGCCAGCAAATGAAGTGAAACATAATTCTTGTTATCCCCGAATTTCCACCAGTTTAAAGTATCAAACATCTTTACTTCCCAGGGTTTTTTATCATGCAACTTCAGGTATTCAGGCAAAGGCAACCGGTTAATAAGCAATCGCCGGCAGATATAAGGAATATCAAACTCCCTGATATTATGCCCGCCAAACTGAAAACCCCGGGAGTGCCGGAACATTTTATTACATAAATCAGTAAAATTACGCAGTATTTCTACCTCGTCGTTTCCATAGATGCTCTTCATTTTAAGAGATAATTGCTTTTCTTCATTCTCATAAAAAAAGGCTGTTGAAATACAAATGATCTTACCGAATTCTGCCAGTATACCTGCTTTTTTACGATAACTTTCTTCTGCACTCATATCTTCTGGCACGGTTTTCGTTATCTTTTCGCAAAAGAGAGCCTGCCAGCCGGAATCAAGGCCAGCAAAGGATTCAGACTGTGGAACCGTTTCTATATCCAGTAATAAAAGTTCTGTTAGCATATACTAAATTTGTAAAACCATCACCCTTTAAAACCACACAATATGAGTTCCACTGAAACCACCAGTACCGGCTCTGCAACCCGGTATCCGCAACAAAAAGACAACCGTAAACTAATATACGGCATTCTCATCATCGCCCTCATAGGCACCTGGGGCTATATTATTTACGATAAAAACAAACACAGGGAAACTGTAGTATCGCTACAGACCAGGGTTAGTAATGTAGATAGTGCACGTAACGCCATTCAACAGGAGTTCTTAAATGTATCAGCTAAAGCCGATTCATTAACCCAAAATAATATACAGCTGCATGGAGATCTTGCTGAAAAAAGTGTAGCCATACAGAAATTAAAAAGCAATATCGGCAGCATACTTAAAAAGAAAAATGCCAGCGAAGGCGAACTGGCCCAGGCCAAACAAATGATCGGCGAATTAAATGGTAAACTTGATGGTCTGATCGCTGAAGTGGACAAGTTAAAAGGAGAAAATCAGCAACTTACTTCCAACAACCAGCAACTCAATACGGAAAAGACACAACTAACCTCCGAAAAGCAAAGCCTGGAAGAAAACCTGACCTCTACGAAAACCGAAAAGAAACAATTAGAAGAAAAGGTAGACGTGGCATCGACCCTTCATGCTTCCAATATAGGTATCGCTGCATTAAATGTAAAAAGTAACGGCAAAGAAAAAGAAACCACTACAGCAAAAAGAGCAGACCTGATACGCATATCATTCTACCTTGATGAAAACAGGGTAACGCCTACCGGCACTAAAGATATTTATGTGGTAGTTACGGCACCGGATGGTAAGGTGATAAGTGAAGGCGGCACTTTTACTGCCCGCGAAGAAGGAAACAAAACCTTTACCAGTAAGGTAAGCGTAAACTACGAACAGGGTAAAGCGATACCTGTAAACTTCGACTGGAGACAGAATGATAAATACCAGCAGGGCGATTATAAAATTGAGATTTATAATAACGGTTTTAAAATAGGCCAGGGTGTTAAAACATTGAAGAAAGGCGGATTATTCAGTTAATTAATTTTTCTTCCCCGCATAAAAAGAAGCAGTCATAGAAATATGGCTGCTTCTTTTATGTGCAGTAAGGCATATTATTGTTATATCGACAATTGATTAGATTAATCAATTAAACATTTAAATTTACTTTCAATCCACCCACCAAACTATTCATCTATCAGTTACTCATCATGCTACCACCCTGGTTAAACTGGAGAATCTTCCTCGTCTGCATAGCCATCCTGCTGGTAAGTGGTACCATTTTTTATTCGCAATATGTAGCCGGTAAAATAGCCAACGAAGAAAGAAAAAATGTAGAAGCCTGGGTAGAAGCGCAACGAACGATTCTTAATTCATCGGATAGTGCCAGTATCAATCTGGCTACCAAAATTTCTACCGAAAATAACCAGATACCCATTATTGAAACCAATGAAAAAGACAGCATCACTGGTAATTATCTTAATCTTGATACCCTAAAAGTAAAAGCAGTAAAAGGATTTCTTGAAAAAAAACTGGCCGATTTTAAAAGATACAACCATCGTCCCATAACCGTTATCCTGCGAGATAACCCTTATACCGCAAACCGGTATTATTACGGTGAAAGCGATCTGCTAAAAGAAGTAAAGCTCTATCCTATCATACAACTGATTATCGTTGCCTTGTTTATCACTATTGCTATTGTTGCTTTACAAACCACCTACCGCAGCGCACAGAACCAGTTATGGGCATCAATGGCCAAGGAAACTGCACACCAGCTGGGTACACCTGTTTCAAGCTTACAGGGCTGGCTCGAAATTTTAAAAGAACAGGAGGTCAATGCTGTAATCATTCCTGAAATCGAGAAAGATGTAAACCGCTTATTACTGATAACCGACAGGTTTGGTAAAATTGGCAGCGAGCCCCGCCTGGAGTGGAATAAACCCGCAGTGCAAATACATTATATGCTCGATTATATGAAAAAACGTACAGGGGGACAGGTACGTTTTATATTTGATGATACCGGGATTAAACATGTTTCTACACAACTATCTCCTCCCTTATTTGATTGGGTATTGGAAAACCTTATCAAGAATGCGCTGGATGCCATAGAAGGTAATGGCAAAATCAGTATTACCGCCATCACCCATGATGGTAATATGCTGATAGATATTACGGATACTGGCAAAGGCATCCATAAAAATCATATAAACAATGTATTCAAGCCAGGTTTCACAACAAAAAAACGTGGATGGGGTTTGGGACTTTCTCTTAGTAAGCGGATAATTGAGCAATACCACAAAGGGAAGCTATTTGTGAAGTGGAGTGAGCAGGGTAAGGGCAGTACCTTCCGTATTATGCTGCCACTTCAAAAATCGCCACAGGCTGTGTAGCCCCCACTCTTTGTGTAAAATAATTGCATGCAAAGCCGCAAAGGCGCAGTTAATAGATTATTTCAACACGATGGCACTTAAGGCTGGAAGATTTAATTTCAGTTGATAACAGTTTGACGGCTTATCAACCAATTCACTTCTGATTTCGGGATTGAATACATCACCTGTTCCCCAGAATTCTTTACTGTCGCTGTTAAATACTTCGGCCCATTTTCCTTTTCCGTGTACATAGAGTTCCCAATCATATCGAACAACGGGTGTTACATTGAGAATGATAAGCATATTGTCTTTCTCTTTTTTTCCTTTCCGCATATAAACCAATACCGATTCGCTTCGGTGATTCAGATCAACCCATTCAAACCCACCGGGCTCGAATTGTTTTTCGTACAGCGCAGGTTCTGAACGATAGAGTTGATTTAGTTTCTTCACACAATGCTGCATACCTGCATGACCCGGGAATTGCAGTAGCTCCCACTGCAGTTCGCTCTTATAATTCCATTCACTGGTGGCGCCGAATTCATTGCCCATAAATAAAAGTTTGGCCCCGGGATGCGTAAACATATAGGTATAGAGCATACGCAGGTTGGCAAACTTCTGCCATTCATCGCCCGGCATTTTATATAGCATGGGACTTTTGCCATGTACCACTTCATCATGACTTAAAGGCAGCATAAAATTTTCATCATAGAAATACATCATGCTGAAAGAGAATTTATCCTGGTAAAACTGGCGGAACAGGGAATCCATCTTAAAATAATCAAGCGTATCATGCATCCAACCCATCATCCATTTCATACCAAACCCCAGTCCGTCTTCAAAAGTAGGTTTACTGATCTTTGGATAGTCAGAAGCTTCTTCAGCAATGGTTTGAATATCCGGAAAATCGCGGTAAAGGGTTTCATTGAGGTCTTTGATAAAAGCAATGGCTTCGAGGTTACCATTACCACCGTACTCATTGGGTTCCCATTGACCAGCATTGCGGCTGTAATCCAGTCGCAGCATGGAACTTACAGCATCTACACGAATACAGTCTGTATGAAACTGCTCGCACCAGAAACGGGCACTGCTGATAAGAAATGATTTTACTTCGCCCCTTTTATAATTGAAGATATAAGAGTTCCAGTCTGGGTGATAGCCTTTACGCATATCCGCATATTCATACGTATGGGTGCCGTCAAACATAAACAGGCCGTGTGCATCATAAGGAAAATGCGAGGGTACCCAGTCGAGTATTACGCCAATACCGGCCTGGTGAAAGGCATCTACCATAGCGGCATAATCCTGTGGTGAACCAAAGCGTGAAGTGGGCGCAAAATATCCTGTTCCCTGGTAGCCCCAACTTCCATCGAAGGGATGTTCCATAACGGGCATAAACTCTACATGCGTAAAGCCCATTTCTTTAACATACGGCACCATTCTTTTCGTAATCTGACTGTAGGTATTGTACAGTTCCTCGTCATTTTTATCGGGCCGCATCCAGCTTGCAAGATGCACTTCATAAACCGAATAGGGCGAAGACAAAGCATTGTGCTTTTTTCGCGTCTTCATCCAGTCCGCGTCTTTCCATTCATAGTCCGTTTGCCAGGTGATAGAAGCTGTATAAGGCCGCTTCTCCCAGAAATGCGCAAAGGGATCTCCTTTGTCGAGCTTGATGCCTTTAAAACCATGGATATGATATTTGTATGCCTCGCCCGCATTGAGGTTTGGAATAAATCCTTCCCATATACCCGAATTGTCTGACCGCACTTTCAGCGGGTGTGACTCTTTGTTCCATTCATTAAAATAACCTACTACTGAAATAAATGTGGCGTTGGGCGCCCATACAGCAAAATAAGTACCCACCGTATCAAGCACCTGCAATTGCTTGTTTCCAAAAAATTTATATAAGCTGTAATGGGTTCCATTCTGAAAATTCCTGACATCTTCATCAGAAAATAGTGAGTAATTCCAAACAGTTTGTTGCTTATCAACAAAATATATCTCTTCATATTTTTGAGGAACAGGCTTTCCCCCCTTGTTTGATTTCTCTATTAAACTCATAAATGAATGATTATCAAATGATAAATTTTTTTAACATAAGTTTGCAACTAATAATTTAGTTTTTGGATTTCATTTATGGATTTTGTATCCCATTGCATCTATACACCAACCACTAACCAATGAGAAAACAAACCTCTACGCTTTTATTTTTATACTTTTTTGGTTTTTCCGCTGCCCTTGCACAACCAAGTTCCCTTAAAGGTACTATTACCGATACCCTGAACAAACAAAATCTTACCAACGCCGTTATCTCGGTTTTACGCTTAAAAGATTCTGTATTGGTAAAATATACACGCACCAATGCGCAGGGAAATTTCGAAATGAAAAACCTGCCTGCCGGTAATTTTATTCTAATGGTATCTTACCCCTCCTATGCAGATTACGTTGAGAAAATAAATATTGAAGCCGCTAAAGAAATTAACCTGGGGCATCTTCCTTTAATTACCAAAGCAAAATTGCTGGAAGAAGTGATTGTTAAACAACGCATTTCAGCCATACGCGTAAAGGGTGATACTACCGAATACCGTGCGGATAGTTTTCATGTAAGTGCCAATGCGGATGTACAGGAACTATTGAGAAAAATGCCGGGTATACAGGTAAACAGTAAAGGAGAAATTACAGCGCAGGGAGAAAAAGTACAGAAAGTATTGGTTGATGGCGAAGAATTTTTCAGCGATGATCCTGCGGTGGTTACCAAAAACCTTCGTGCAGATGCAGTAGATAAAATACAGGCTTTTGATAAAAAAAGTGACCAGGCTGTGTTTAGCGGTATTGATGATGGTCAGAAAATTAAAACCCTGAATATTCAGCTCAAAGAAGATAAAAAGAAAGGCTATTTCGGCAAAGTGGAACTGGGTTCTGATTTTGACCGGTACCGCTACGGAAAAGTACTGGCCAATGCATTTAAAGGGAAAAGAAAAATATCAGGTTATATTACTACGGACAATACCAAATTTGAATCGCTTAACTGGGATGAGAACAAGAACTACGCCGGCGATGCCAACTCCAATATCCAACTGGGTGATGATGGCGGCATCAGCATTTTTTCGACCGGTGATGATTTTAGCTGGGGCCGCGGCTATCCTACTTCTACTACCGGTGGCCTGCATTTTAGCAATAAATGGGACAAGGATAAATATAACAGCAACAATACTTACCAATTTAACCAGCTAAATGTTACTGGCATTACCAGCAGCAAAACACAAAATCTTTTACCAGGCAACAGTTTTGTAAACACAACCGTACAGGACCAGATAAATGACCGGACCAGGCACAAACTAACCAGCTTTTATGAATGGCAGATAGACTCTTCCAGTTCTTTGAAAATCACAGCAAGACCTTCCACTGTAAAAAGCTTAAGCAAATCCAGCTATATAGGAAAATCAATCAGTGAAGACGGTAAACTGCTTAATACCACTAACCGCACCACCAGTAGTGATGATATTAATAATACTTTGAACAGTAATATTTTCTGGCGAAAAAAATTCAGGAAAGCGGGACGGACCATTTCTTTTAACAGCGATTTTAATTTCAATAACCGTACAGAAAACGTTTTATTACTCGCCACAAATAATTTTTATGACAAAACCGGCGCGTTAATAAAACAAGATAATATTGACCAGATGAAAGTGAATAAACAAACCACTTCCTCCATTAACACATTACTTACCTATACAGAACCTATATGGAGAAATACTTTCCTGGTTTTAAATTACCGTCTGAACCTGAACCAGAATGATGCGGAAAGAAATACACTCAGTAAAAACGCAGCTGGAAAATATGAATCATTGATAGATACTTTGAGTAATCACTTTATCTTTAATACCACCGGTCATCTGGGAAGTTTTAATGTGCGGTATACTGTAAAAAAAGTAAATTTTTCAGTAGGTACCGGTTTTGGTACGGTTAACTATCACCTGAATGATATCCGCAAGAATTCGGAACGTGAAGTAAGCTTTACTAATTTTGTTCCCGCTGTATCTTTTAACTACACGCCTAAGCAACAAAGGAGAGTGACTTTTAACTATAACGGTACTACCCGAAACCCAAGCCTGCAACAGATACAGCCCATTCTGGATAACACCGATCCGCTGAATATCGCTTTGGGTAATCCTCATGTAAAACAATCATTCACCCATAGTTTTGGATTCAGGGCCTCTGATTTCAAGGTTTTAAAAAGCAGGAGTATCTCCTTAAGCGTTAACTATTCCACTACCGATAATGCCATTACCAATGCCAGTACCATTGATACCCTGGGAAGAAGAATTAACCAGGCCATTAATGTAAATGGAAATTACAGCCTGAGTGCTTATGCGAGTTATGGTTTCGATATTGTACCTTCTTTAAACGTGGGTATCAATGCCGGACCCACTAAAAACAGGAATGTAAACGTTATTAATGGTAAAGAAAATATTACGGATAATTCCGGTGTTAATATTGGTTTGTATTCTGGTTACTGGTCAGACAAATGGATTAATTTCTGGCTTAACTTCAATGCAACGTATAATCATTCTTCTTCTTCCATACGGCCTGATGTAGTTACAAAATACTGGTCTTATAGAAGCTATTCAAATATTCAGTTCAAATTCAAGAAGCCGAAATTGTATATTGATATGAACCTCGAAGCGAATATTTACCAGAAAACTTCTGTATTCGCTGATCAAAAAGATATTTACATGTTCAGTCCAACTATCCGGAAAGTACTTTCAAAAGATGATAAATGGGAAGCCAAGTTATACGTGAATGACCTGTTTAACCAGAACGTGGGTATTAACCGCAGTGTTAACAGCAATTTTATTTCTGAAACAATTAATCAAACCATTCAGCGCTATTTCATGTTTTCGGTAATTTATAATTTTAGCAAAAATGGTAAACCTACTAATGGCTTCTAATATGAAAACAATATTACTGCTTGTACTAACCACGATATCAGTGTGCGCCTCTTCGCAAACACAATTTATTACAAAAGGAAAAATCGTATACGAGAAAAGGCTTAACCAGCATAAAGGAATTGAGGACCAGGCCGAAAACAGCACCTGGATGCAGATGATGCTGAAAGCCTATCCTAAACTCGTTAACGATTTGTATGAACTACGATTTGATGAAAACAAATCGTTTTATAAACTGGCCAAAGAAAATAATGATAACAAATACCTGATGTGGGGAACAAAACCTACTGAAACAGATGGTGTGCTGCAGGACCTCCAGAAGCAAACGGTTTCCACCCAAAGAGATGTATTTGAAAATACGTATGTTATTAAGGACAGCCTTCGAAACCTTGACTGGCGCATTACCGATGAAACCAGAGAGATAGCTGGTTTTGAATGCCGTAAAGCAGTTACCAAAATTTGCGACTCTGTTTATGTGGTTGCTTTTTATACGGACCAGATTGCAGTAAGCAGCGGTCCTGAAAGTTTTGGTGGCTTGCCCGGAATGATTCTGGGACTTGCCATACCCAGATTGTATACTACCTGGTTTGCCACAAAATTAGAACTGATTGATCCCACGCCAGCCCAATTGAATCCATTACAAAAGGGAAAAAAAGTAAACTGGAAAGAATTGTATAGTGAACTGAAACCTGCCTTCAAAAAATGGGGAAGCGAAGCTGATAAAAGACTTTGGATAGTTTCTCTATAAATTTCCGTTGGTATTATCGGAGCGTTAATTTAATTCCATAACCCACATTTTTTTTGAGGGTATAGAAAATTGATCAGGTAATATATCGCCACTAATCACATTTTTGGCTTTGGTAAAACCCAAAGTACGCTCACTGAATTTTCCAAAGTCTACCGTTTTTTCTTTATCCCCCGTATTCATAATGCACATCACTGTTTGTTTGGAATTGTATCGGAAATAAACATACAATCCATCATCAGGAAGATACTGCATCAGTTTTCCTGTTGTGAGTGCACTGCTTTGTTTACGGTAGTTGGCGAGTGTTTTTACATATTGCTGCATATCCAGTTCAGCACCACTTAATCCCTTACCGGTAAATGCATTTTTTTGATCTCCTTTCCAGCCGCCGGGAAAATCAAGTCTTACCCAACCATCCGGATTAGCTTCTCCTTTCATTAATATTTCTGTACCATAATATATTTGTGGAATACCACGACACGTAAGCAGCCAGGCAATACCCATTTTTGCTTTATCAACATCCTCTTTTACCGTGGTAAAAAAGCGCGTCATGTCATGGTTGTCCAGAAAGATCACATTCCGCGTAGCATCTTTATACACCAGGTCATTACTAAGGGTGGTGTATAGTTTTGTTACTCCTTCGTTCCAGCCAAAAGGTTGATTCAATGCTGGCTGTATTCCATAGAACAATGTTTGAAAATCAACAGCGCCCTGCAGGTTACTTTTAAAGGGGACATCTATTTTATTCTCAGTAAAATAAGCCTGGTTAACCACACCATGCACCCAGTTTTCACCAAAGTATGTGATCTTAGGATATTCATCACTCAGCGCTTTATTGCAGCGGTTCATAAAGGGCAGATCGTTATAGATATAAGTATCAATGCGCCATCCATCCACACCAAATTCTTCTACGCTCCACAATGCATGTTGTATGAGAAAATTGGCCACATAGGGATTGGTTTGGTTAAGGTCGGGCATTTGCGTAGTGAACCAACCATCCGATGAGATCTTTGCATCCTTCTTCGAACCATACGGATCGAACAATGGCTGATCCTTATAGCTTGTTTGGGTAAACTTTGGCCATTGATGGTACCAGTCCTTCATGGGTTGGTCAACAAACGTAAAATGAAAACTGCCCACATGGTTGTACACTGCATCCTGTATCAGTTTCATACCACGTTTGTGCAGTTCTTCACTTAATTTTTTATACTGCGCTACTCCTCCAAAGCGGGGTTCTATTTTGTAATGATCCGTAAATGCATAGCCATGTTCTGTGCGGTTGGGCATATCATTTTCCAATACCGGCGTCATCCATAAAGTGGTTACGCCTAACTGCTGCAGATAATCAAGGTGATGGATAATTCCCTGCATATCTCCGCCATGACGATAGAATATCGAATCCCGATTCAGCGATTGATCACGCATACCAGCCACATGATCATTGCTTTCATCCCCATTGCTAAATCGATCTGGCATGAGGAAATAAATAAAATCTGCTGAGGTAACACCTTGTGCATAGTTGCTTCCATTACCATTACGTTTGGCTTTCAGCGTCCACTGCACTGTATTTACTTTGGT
>JBBRHM010000122.1:0-11078 GCA_038222655.1 Chitinophagales bacterium
CAATAAATGATACAACTTTAAACAAAAATTATTTTTCATAAGTTTGGTTTTGGGTTTAAACATTCTAACGTAAAGGGATTTGGAAGTTAATACTTTTTATTAAGTATTAAAAGTATTTGGGTCAGACAATAAACAGGTTCAATTTTCAATTTTTCATTATATTTTACCTCTAATACTGGAACAAAACAATGATTCATTTTTTAATGAAGGTCCTTGATTGGTCGGAGGTTTGGGCGTTGCTTATCCCTTTTACTGTTTTGTACTTTCGTCGCTATCAACCCAAAACGTTACGGCCAGTCATTATTTATTTATGGTTCGCACTGATTATCAATTTGATCTGCGACATCATTATGGATTTTTATCGAATTCTTCCTGTATGGCTTCAAGAAAACAACCCCTATTACAATATACATTCAGTTGGAAGGTTTGTTTGCTTTAGTTTCTTTTTTATTAAACTTCAACCCACCTACTTCTTCATCCTGAAAAGACTTCTGGCTTGGCTTTCTCTGGCTTTCCTGTTAATTAATTTTATATTTTTTGAAGACTTTTTTTACAAACTAAACCTCAGTGGCAATTTATTGTCTGCAGAAGCCTATCTTTTATTGGTATATTGTATGCTCTATTATTTGTCGGCCTTACGGGATGATAGTAATTTTATATCAGAAGGTAAAGATTTCTGGATTGTAACGGGACTTAGCATCTATTTAGTGATCAATTTTTTTGTGTTTTTATTTTACCCACCCATGTTAAAAATCCATCGTCTTGTTATGGAGATTTGGTATGTTCACAATATCGCTTATATCATTTTTTGCATTTTTATAGCCAAAGCATTTTATGGCCCTATTAGAAATAAGTATACAGTCTAGGGTTATCATTGGCATCTCTGCCATGGTGCTGCTATTTAGCAGTTTCCTCATTGCGTTTATATCCAGCCAACGCAAAAAAATACAATACCACAAGGATCTCCAAAGATTACATGCGCAACAGCAACAATCCCTGAAAGATCAAAATATTCTTTTGGAAGAAAGAGTTCACCAAAGAACTTCAGAATTACTGGAACAAAAAAAAGTACTAGAAATTGCCTTAACAGACCTTAAATCAAGCCAGTTGCTTTTAATACAAAAAGAAAAAATGGCCTCTTTGGGAGAATTGACTGCCGGCATTGCTCATGAAATTCAGAACCCATTAAACTTTGTAAACAATTTTGCAGAAATCAATGCCGAACTATTTACCGAGATGAAACAATTGCTTGCCGCTCAGGCATTTCCTGAAGCAGTTACCAAAGATATTAACCCAATTGTTGATGACTTAACCGAAAATTTACACAAAATCATTCAGCATGGCAAACGTGCAGATAGCATTGTGAAAAACATGTTACAGCACTCCCGCAAACAGACCGGCGAAATGGAGCTTACAGACATTAATGCCTTAGCTGAAGAGTATTTGAAGTTGAGTTATCATGGCTATCGGGCTAAAAACAAAATGTTTAACTGTACCCTCATCACATCCTACGATGAAAACATTGGCCGTATTAATTTAATTCCACAGGATATTGGCCGTATTTTAATCAATCTTTTCAACAATGCCTTTTATTCAACCTTTGAGAAAAAGCAACACAAAGGAAAAGATTATGAACCGACTGTTTTATTAACTACCAAAAAGAATGGTAATAAAGTAGAACTTATCATCCGCGACAATGGCATGGGTATTTCACAAAAATTTATTGATAAAATCTACCATCCCTTTTTTACCACCAAGCCTACCGGAGAAGGAACAGGGTTGGGCTTATCTATGAGTTATGATATCATTAATGCACACCAGGGAGATCTAAAAGTTAATTCAGTTGAAGGTGAATTTGCTGAATTTTTAATATCGTTTTCATATTAAATACTCTCACCCATAGAGCACACAAAGAAAGGTTTGGGTTTGAAGCACTATAAAAAATGGGATGAAAAAATCCCGGAAATTTTATTTTTCGCTAACCGAATTTTTTATCCATATACTTTTTAACGGCGTAAACGCTAAACTATCTATCCTGAATTGATTGCCACCCTCAATCTTTACTGTACTGTATTTTTCATTGGGGAAAAAAATGGAAGTGAGCGTATTGGTGCCTTTATCAGCAAAGAATTCAATTGATGCATCATCAATAAGCAGGGTAATATCCATGACACTATCGGTACTGATCCGTTTAGAAAAAATCTTTCTTGCAAATCCTTTTTCAAAATTAATGTTACCCGAAGCTGTTCTGTCAATATAATATTGATCAGTATTTTTATCGTACCCGGCTATCCATTTCTCTCCCTTTGTATTTAAAAGGGTAACAGAAAAATTTTCAATGGCACGCAATACAAACCGGAGTTTTGCAGGGCCCTGTAATTTTTTATCTGCGCGGGTAAGATTGTTTTCAGTAATTCCATTTTCTTCTATGGCCGCTAATTCTTTTACAGGAAATGATTGCAGGTAATACGCTCCGTTTATCTGTGCAATCGTTAATTCGCGCGGTATCGTCATCGCGCTTCGCCACTGTATGGTTGGAACCGCTTGGGCATATTGCCAGTTACTCATCCAACCTAAGAAAATTTTTCTGCTGCCCGTGTTAGACCAGGTAATACCGGCATAATTATCTGTTCCCTGGTCAATCCATTTGGTTTCGGTTTGCGATGTGGTAAAACGGGTTCCGTCAAAATCACCAGTAAAATATTGTGTGGCAGATCCTCCCTGCGGACCGCCGGGATTGATGCTTACGAGTAATACCCAAATCGTTTTTCCCTGATCATTCATTGAAAAAAGATCTGGGCATTCCCATACGCCTCCATGCGCGCCAAGGCTTTCGCCAAATTCTGATGCTTTGCTCCATTGTGTAAGATCAGTAGAAGTATAAAAACTTACACGGTCCTTTGTGGCCAGTGTCATAATCCATTTTTTCCCTTTTTCATACCACATTATTTTGGGGTCCCGGAAATCTTTACTACCGGGGTTTTTTAACACAGGGTTCCTGGAATATTTTGTCCATGTTTTGCCTTCATCAACACTGTAGGCAATACTTTGATTCTGAAAATCTACGCGACCCTGTTTTTCACCCTTCGGGTCATGCTGCGTAAATAGAGCCACCAGGGGCACTTGTCCATCTTTACCAAAACGAGAACTATTGTTCAGATCGGCAACGATGCTTCCTGAAAAAATATAACCTATGCTATCAGGATACAATGCAACAGGCTGTTCAGTCCAATGAACAAGATCTTTGCTGGTTGCATGCCCCCAGTGCATGGGACCCCATACCGTACTGTCTGGATAATATTGAAAGAACAGGTGCCATACATTATTAAGATACACCATGCCATTGGGATCATTCATCCAACTTTTCTTTGGCGAAAAATGTACCTGCGGGCGGTAGGGTTCGGCATACAGATGCGTGGTGTTCATTTCTTTATTTTGTGTGCATCCGGCCAACCATAATAACCCTAACAAACAGCAATATTTCATATACATGATTTCTATTGCGAATTAAACGAATTGATTCTGCATTTCGCACTATCACCCCACTCATTTTCAGAAATCGGCTGTGACAGGCTACAAACACACAATAATTACCCGTTCCGGCTGCAAAAAGATTATATTCGTTAAAAGTTACAAAATGAAAAATACAGGTACAGTTAAATGGTATAACGCAACAAAGGGGTTTGGATTCATCACACCTTCTGATGGTTCAAAAGATCTTTTCGTACACAATTCTGCTATCCAGGGTTCAGGTTTTAAAGAACTTGCCGAAGGTGAAAAAGTGGAATTTGACACGGTACAGGGACCCAAAGGTCCGGCTGCCGAAAATGTTACCAAGGCTGAATAATAAAGAAACACAGGAAGTAAAGAACTTGTTATTGCACTAGATTATTCCGGTATACATACATTGCTTTACATAAAAGATCGCGAAATAAACAATCGCGATCTTTTATTTTTATATGTATTGGCTGCTTCTTTTATCCGATGCTTACAGACCCACTCACACCATTTTGGATGTGGGTGCTTTTACATATTGTCTGTTAATGAAAAAACGGGTTTTCGGTGCATCCACTGGCCACCGGTAAAATCAGGAAAAGCTACCGTTTGATTTCCCAACTCAATGGATGTTTCACTAAGTGGTGTAATAGCGCTCCAGGTAGCGGCATCGTACACATCCATCGGTGTAGGAATTTTACGTTTGATGGATTCGACAAAAGCATGGATCACAAAAAAATCCATCCCGCCATGGCCCGCACCTTCCGTATCCTTGCTCCATCTTTTCCATAAAGGATGATCGTATTTATCGAGCCAGGTTTGTGCCGCATCCCATTGATGCGCCTTATCAGATTTATCCTGTATATAAATGCTTTTGTTTACATCCATCCATAACCCTTCGGTACCCTGCACGCGAAAGCCGAGTGAATACGGGCGTGGCAGGTTGGTATCATGCTGCAGCAATACCGTTTCGCCATTTACACAATTGATGGAAGTGGTTACCACATCTCCCAACTTAAAATCTACTTTTGCATTGGGATGGTTTGCTCCGCCTTTTTTAATGATATGATTATGCAATCCTCTTGCCTTAGATGAAAAAGAACACAAAGAATGAAAACGGTTGCCACGGTTAATGTTTGCATAATGTGCAATGGGACCAATACCGTGTGTGGGATACAGATCGCCATTGCGGTGAACAGAATGATCTGTGCGCCAGTGTGCTTCTGAAAAACCTTTCTCACCAAATTCAACACCATGACCGTACGCAGTAACACCATCATTAAACTTTACTTCGCGAAGGTCGTGCTGGTATCCACCCTGCAAGTGAATGATCTCACCAAATAATCCCTGCCGCACCATGTTTAGTACCGCCATTACATCGCGCCGGTAACATACATTTTCAAGCATCATTACCTGTGCGTTATTCTTTTCAGCGGCATGCACAACCTCCCAATGATCTTCGAGGGTAATACCGATAACTACTTCTGATGCCACATATTTTATACCCGCTTCCAGTGAGCCGAGTATCATGGGCTTATGCCATTCCCAGGGTGTTGCAATTACAATTCCGTCGGGTTGATTTTTTTCGAGCATCTGTTTCCATGCATAGATATCCCCGGTAAATATCTCCGGCATTTTCTTTCCGCTTTTATTAATAATTTCTTTAGCTGAGGCAAGCATACGGCTATCTACATCGCATATGGCTATGATGTCTACATCTTCTCTTCGCAGTAACAGTTCAAGATGGTTCTGGCCGCGAAGGCCAACGCCAATTATGGCCATTTTTACTTTGGCTTCTGCAGGTGCTGCAAATAAACGGCTGCCAGGTAATACGGCAAAAGAGGCGGCGGTAAGACCTGTGATCTTTACAAATTCTTTCCTGTTCATGGTGTTAGTTTTAGGAGCCATGAATGTATGAATTTATGTTGCGCAAAGATGCGGACATACCGATAGTGTGTGATTTTTTTAATCGCGGAGAAGTGAGAACATGAGCGTAAGCTAGGAATACCCACCCTACGTAGGGTTATATAATCAGGATACTTTGCGGTTACCAGAACCAGCCGGGCGGGGACCTTGTGAGCGATGACCTGCCCCTTGTTTTCTTCCGCTTCCGCCATGCGGTCTGCCACCGGATTGCGGTCTTCGCGCACGTGGATTGTAGGCGGGTGTTGGGCCAAACTGCTGCGGCACTTCTGCCTTGGTAACGGCATGTCCCAGCAACTCTTCTATCTGTGCAAACTTTTGCTGTTCTTTTTCTGTGATGAAGGTATAGGCAGTGCCTTCACTCTCCGCTCTTGCGGTACGGCCTATGCGGTGTATATAATCTTCGCCATCATTGGGTACGTCATAATTAATAACAAGGTCTATATCTTCAATATCAATACCCCTGCTCAAAATATCAGTGGCCACTAATATTTTCAATTTTTTATTTCTGAAATCCTGTAATACTTCTTCGCGTTTGTTTTGTTCCAGGTCTGAATGGATTTCTTCAATGGAAAAATTAGCCCGCTTGAGTTCGTTGCTCAGTTGTTTTACATTTTGTTTCTTTGAACAAAAAACGATCACACTTTTAAAATCCTTTCTTCGCAGAATATCTTTTACCAGTGGTATTTTCTGCGGTTCGTATACCACAAAGGCTTCCTGTACAATTTGTTCAGGTGGCTTGGATACGGCAATATTAATTTCTACAGGTGTGTGAAGAATTTTTCTGGCCATTTCCCGCATCTTCATGGGCATGGTAGCCGAAAACAAAAGGTTCTGTCTTTTTTTAGGGAGGAAAGAAATAATCTTCATGATATCATCATGAAAACCCATATCCAGCATACGGTCGGCTTCATCCAATACCAGGTATTTCAGGGATTGCATTTTCACATAACCCATATTCAGGTGGGCGATCATTCGGCCCGGGGTACAGATTACTACATCCACACCACTTGATAATGCTTTTTTCTCAGCAAGAAAAGAAGATCCATCACCACCGCCATATACTGCAATAGAACTAATGGAAGTAAAATAAGAAAGTCCCTCCATGCTCTGGGCAATCTGGACAGCCAGTTCACGGGTGGGTACAATAATCATGGCGTTGATCAGGTGTTCATCATGCGGTTCGGTAAGCAGCTTATTCATTACCGGCAATAAAAAAGCGGCTGTTTTGCCGGTGCCGGTTTGAGCAGAAGCGATAATATCTTTTCCTTCCATAATGGGTACAATTACCTGTTGCTGCACAGGTGTTGCGGTTTCATAACCCATAGAATCGATGCCTTCCAGTATTCTTTCGTCAAACCCAAATTCAGTGAACTTCAAAATTAATAGCGTTGTTTTAAATGTTTATTGTGTGCGTTTGTTCCTCAGCCACACGGTAAAGATAAGCGGATATGACCGATGTATCCACACCGGCATCGGCCCGCATTCTTCCAAAAACAGTGAGAAAGCCCTGTTTTAACCCATATTTCATCATTCTGCCAGTCATTTGACAATGATTTGACTAATTTTTAACCACATGTATGGAGTCAATTCAGTTAATTTGCGCCCTATTGGCAACCAATACGGTCATAACTACTTAGCAATGAAAAAAACAGTACTCGCAATTTTAGGCATATCTCTTGGTTTTTGTGCGATGGCGCAAACAGATCCTATCACTCCCAAAAAGCCTGTTATCGATCTGAGTAACCGTGCAAGTGATCATTTTATGATCCAGTATGGCGCCGATAGCTGGACGGGCCGCCCCGATAGTGTTCGAACCGGTGGGTTTAGCAGGCATTTCAATTTCTATTTTATGATAGACAAGCCTTTCAAAACCAGCCCCAAGTTTAGTGTGGCATTTGGTGTAGGGCTCGGCACCAGTAATATTTTCTTTACGAATACAAAAGTTGATATAAAGTCAAACGCGGCTAAACTTCCCTTTACCAGGGTAGACAGTACCGACCATTTTAAAAAATATAAGGTAACAACTATCTATGCCGAAATACCGGTAGAGCTGCGGTATTACTCAAATCCTGCCGATCCTAACAAATCATGGAAAGGGGCGCTGGGTGTAAAAGTGGGCACTTTATTAAAAGCATACACAAAGGGCAAGGATTATGTAAATAAAAGCGGCGCCTCTATTTATGGTCCAACCTATATTGCCAAAGAAAGTGATAAAAAATTCTTCAATGGAACCATGCTGGCCCTTACCGGCCGTATCGGGTATGGTTTTATTTCTCTCGATGGCGGCTACCAATTTAATGGTGTATTAAAGGATGGTGTAGGACCCAGTATGAATAAATTTTCGATAGGGGTTACTTTCAGCGGATTATAATAGGGAGTAGTGAGTGGTGAGTAGGCAGTACAAGCTGAATCACTCACCACTCACTACTGCCCACTCACCATTCACCCCCAACTGCCCTGCCCCAGAAATGCAGGGCTTTTCATTAATAGCGGGCCGAAAGGTTAGCTTTACAAAAACAGCATAGCAATTGATAGAGAAAAAACAACATATCCGCAAGGAAGAAAAAACGGTTCTGGTTGGATTGATACAGAAAGAGCAGACCAATGAACAGATGACAGAATACCTGGATGAACTGGCTTTTCTTTCCGAAACAGCCGGTGCCATTGCTGTAAAACGTTTTACCCAGCGACTGCCACACCCCGATAGCCGCACATTTGTAGGAAAAGGAAAGCTGGAAGAGATTAAGACCTATGTAAACGGAAAAGATATTCACCTGGTTATTTTTGATGATGAACTCACCGGCTCACAGATAGCTAATATTGAAAAAGAACTGGGTGTAAAAACTATTGACAGGAGTGACCTTATATTAGACATATTCGCCAGCAGGGCACGAACCGCGCAGGCCAAAGTGCAGGTAGAGCTGGCACAATACCAGTATCTGTTACCAAGATTGAAAGGAATGTGGAAACACCTTGAAAGACAGGGGGGTGGTATAGGAACCCGCGGACCCGGTGAAACAGAAATTGAAACGGATAGGCGTATTGTAAAAGACAAAATATCCTTACTCAGAAAAAAGTTAGCAGAAATTGATAAGCAGGCTTTTACCCAACGTAAGGAACGCGGCGAACTGATACGTGTGGCCCTCGTAGGCTATACCAATGTGGGTAAAAGTACCCTCATGAACCTGCTAAGTAAAAGTGACGTATTTGCAGAAAATAAATTGTTTGCCACTTTAGATACTACCACGCGCAAAGTGGTTTTTGAAAACACTCCTTTTTTATTAAGTGATACGGTAGGTTTTATCCGCAAATTGCCCCACCACCTGGTAGAAAGTTTTAAAAGTACGCTTGATGAGGTAAGGGAAGCCGATATCCTGTTGCATGTGGTAGACGTGTCGCATCCGCAATACGAAGAACAGATAGGCATTGTGAACAAAACATTGCAGGAACTGAATGCTTTTGAAAAACCGATACTTACCATCTTCAACAAAATGGATCTGTATGAAGAAAAGAATTTTGACGACTGGCTGGAGGATAGTGTGAAACAGGAAATACTGAGAGAGCTAAAAGAAAAATGGGATGAAGCCACTACAGACAATGCGGTATTTGTATCGGCCCTGGAAAAAAAGAATATTGATGCTTTGCGTGAACTGATTTTGGGTAAAGTGCGGGAGATGTACCAGGTGAGATATCCCTATAGAACTATGCAATTCTAAATAACTCACCCCGACATCGCTTCGCTCGTCACCCCTCTCTATTTCATAGAGAGGGGTGCAAACAGAACTCAGCGCTCCTAATGAAACAGAAAGGGCTGGAGGGGAGTAAATATTATGACTGAAAAAAAGTACAGCTGGCATAAAGTGGCCGAAAAGCAAGAAGCTATTAACTGGCAAAGCAACGATATGTGTTTACTGGAGGTGGGTACTAAAAAAGTAACGCTTGCCCGGTTCAATGGCCAGTTGTATGCTTTTGCCCATAAATGTCCGCATGCAAGCGGCATCATGGCAGATGGCTATATTACTGCGGCAGGGCAGGTAACCTGTCCTGTACACAGATACCGTTTTGACATGAAAAATGGACGTAATACCAGTGGTGAGGGATATTATTTAAGAACCTATGAAGTAGAAAAAAGGGAAGACGGCATATATATAGGTTGGGAAGACAAAGGATTATGGCCTTCTTTGTGATTTTCTTCAAATACGGTTTTGCCGCAAAGCATTTTTCCCTATTTTTGCCACCCCTTAGGGGAAATTCCTCCTTAGCTCAGTTGGTTAGAGCATCTGACTGTTAATCAGAGGGTCCCCCGTTCAAGTCGGGGAGGGGGAGCCTGATATAAAAGTATAAGGGTTATAGATTTTTATCTATGACCCTTTTTTAATTTGCATCATAAACACTATGTACATATATTTGTACATATAAAAGTACCTATACATGTTAACAACAACGCTTTCAGATTTTAGAAAAGATACCAAAGGCTATCTGGACAAAGTTACCAAGAGTTTTGAGACATTGATTATTAATCGCGGTAAGGATTCAGGAGTAGTAGTGATTTCGCTTGAAGAATATAACTCACTTAACACTACGCAACATGAATTATCATCCAAGATAAATGAACAGCGTTTTGATAACGCAATTAATAAACTTAAGTCAGGAAAGAGGTTCACTAAAAATCTATTGGATAAATGAAATACGTTTTCGTAGATGAATCATGGGAGGATTATCTCTACTGGCAAAAGAACGATAAACAAAAACTTAAACGAATTAATGAGTTAATCAAGGATATAGCCAGAAATCCATTTGAAGGGATTGGGAAACCTGAAGCTTTACGATTTAAATATTCCGGTTTCTGGTCGAGGAAAATAGACGAAGAACACCGGTTAATTTACAGGATTGTAGAAGATGAGATACAAATAGTGAAATGCAGGTTTCATTATGACTAATGATACATGATTTATCGCTTCACTTCGGCTGGAAAGGGTTGATTGAGATATGTCAACTTTCCACAGTAAGGGGAGCAGATATAAAAGTATAAGGGTTATAGATTTTTATCTATGACTCTTTCTTTTTAAAGTGAATAATTAAATAAACTTATTACAGTTTCCTTAAAACTTCCTGAATCACTTTTTTACAGCAGATGCAAGGTTCTCATAATCTGAAAACCTTGCTTATCAATTATTGTGTTCCATCATACTAACAAAATCATTGATTCCTAGGCTGCAACTTTCCGCAGTAAGGGGAGCAGAAAGCCTGTGAACGTCAATGTTTACAGGCTTTTTACGTCTATACCCACCATAAACATCCTCTTTCTACCCTTAAAAGGTTACCATACTTTAAAAAAGAGGTTACCATTTTTTAGCCTGAAACTCCATCCAGACAAGGGTTTAGCTTTAATGCTTCAAACTCACTACTTCAAAAAGAGGTTACCATTTACCTCGTAAACCTATTTTATCATCACACTTAAATTCAATGCTATCCATGAAGCCATCGTAAAGGTGGTGGATATCGACCAGCTATCACCATGTGTTATGAAACTTTTTCCACAAAATACATATCAATCTCACCTTTATTCTTAGCTTGAATTTTTCCTCGATAAATGCAATGGAATTTATTTTTCACTAATTCATGCGTGGTGCCGCTAATGTTTACTTTACCAGGTT
>JBBRHM010000123.1:0-11031 GCA_038222655.1 Chitinophagales bacterium
CATCGTTACTGAACCTCTTAGAAAAAGTTATTGCGTTTATCCCTTTAAACATAGCTAAGTAATTTAGAGGCAAATTACTAACTTATTTAGTATAAACAAAGCCTTATATTTGATCTACGAACATTCTACCTAATCCTATAAAACAATAAAGCAAGGGAGCCGGCAACCAATAAAATGATGGCATATACCCACCAGCGGTCAGGTTGATGGGTTGTTTCTTCTATTACTGACTCGTCCACTACTACTTCCTGTTTCTCTATAGTGGTTTCTTTATTTATTTGTTTAGGCAATTCACTGACAGCTTTTTTACTTACAGGGGTACACACCTGCCAGGGTATGGGTGGCAATAATTCTAGTAAATTAGTTTCTGGTGTGAAAAAAAGATGATCGTCAGGCCCTTTCATCACCCTCCCGATACCGGGAAGAACAGCTATTTTATCTTCCTGGATAGTATTGCGCATTTGGGAGCAAAAATTTTCAAACTCTTTGACGGCCGTTATTTCATCTATATCCATTTCTTCTTCCAGAAAACTGAAAAAATATTTATCAGGTACGTGTACTACTGTTTCGCTGAAATGAATAACGGGTTTGGGTGCAAATAATAAGCTACTTGCAGCATCCAGTCGCGCCGGTTCCTCCTCAATAATAAAACTACCCAGTTGAGGGATAATTAGTGAATGATGTAAGACAAGAAATTTATAGAGGTGCTGCTGCATTCGCTTGGTGTTTACTTAAACGAATATACAACTCCTCCCAACACATTAAACCCTAACACGGGGTATTGGTTCCAACGTTGGTAAGTATTATTGAGCAGGTTATTCATCTGTATCCAGAGATTCAGTTTGGGCATTATTGTAAATTCTGCACCCAGGTTAAGATCGGCAGCAGGATCGGCTTTCCGGGCCTCCCCTGTTTTTTCCATATAGGGATTACCATCCCAGAGAAATACATCTGCTTTTACCTGCAGGTCTTTCAATATTTTCCATTTTACAGACCCCGTGACTTCTATCGGTAAAAGCCCCCAGGCTTTCTGGTTAACGGCCAGAGAATTATACTGGGTATAGGAAGCGGACCCCATGAAGAAAATTTTTTCCTGCACCGTATAACCTAACTCTCCATGAATACGAATAGCTTTCATATCCGGTTCAAAAAAAACATTGAATGTTTTACCATCAATAGTCTGATTTGTAAACAAAGGCTGGTTGTTCAGTCGCAGAAGAGAGAACCGTGCCTGATAAGTAAAATGATTACCCGTAGACCCTTTGATGCCCACATATTGTTCCTTTATTTTTGTATTGAGCAAACTAGTAAGCGGCCCTATCCATGGATTAAACGATGCGAGTGAGCGGTATGTATTTTTTTGAAAATAGCCAACCCATCCCGCTTCCGCAACAAAATTGGCATCTGATATTTTTGCTTCTGCGGTAATATTCGGAAGCATGGAAAATACTGTATTATCCCAGGAGGGCTGAACACCTGCATTCACTTTCAGGTTGGGTGTTTTGAACTGGACGGAAGGATTAAGATAATAGAGATTATTCTGAAGTGATGGCGCATTTGGGATGATGGGAAATTTTGCAGAAGAAATATCGGCGGTAATGCCAAGATTCAGCGAATAAATTTTTCCAAACGATTTATTTATAGGGGCTTTAATCACCACATCATTTGCGGTAGCTTCACGATTATCCGAGAAACGCACAAAACTGAATTGCGGATGATAGGTGATGCCGAATGAATTGGGCCCTTTATTCTGCATACCCAATTCAATACCCACGGTATTGAATTGCTGCAATAAATCATCTTTTTTAAAACTTAAGGTAGCGGGCTGAAACCCATACAGGTATTGTGTTTGTGTATTGTAAAAAGCATGGGTTGTCCATTCATGATCACTGGCAGTATTAAACACCGACAGGGCATCAATGCCCCATTTGCTTGCCTGCTGGGCAAATAAATGACCGGTAGCCGTTAGAAAATTGCCCTTAATATTTGTGACAGAATGTTTACCATCTCCAAATGAAAATGCCGCTTCACCATAATAGCTGCTGAAATTTCCGGCACCTATTTTTATGTATTGATCATTTTCCCACGCATAGCCCGAATCAACGGCCAATGCCAGAGGTTTGAGCGCAACAGGCTGGTAAGAAAAGAAAAGATTCTGGGAAGGGATTTGGTAAGTGACCGGAATTTTAGATGAATCAATAACAGGGGTGGCTGCTGTAAAATTTACTTTTGCAGCATTCTTCAAAAAAGGTTTGAAGGAAGAAGTAATCGTAACCATTTTGGGTGAAGAGGTATCTGCGAGGCTTTCTTTCGATACTTGCTGAACTTGCGGCCGTTTAACAGTTGTCTTTCTGGTATTTTTTTTCTGCGCTTGCACCACTGTGCAGGCAAAACATGCCAGAAAAAGAATCCCTATTAGCTTTTGCAGGTAATGCATAGTTTGTTCCGCTTTACTGTGGTTGTTCAACTTTATTGGTTTTATTCTTTTCCTCCAGTACTTTATTCAGCTTTTGCTGTGCTTCTGTTTTTAATTCCGGGATCGTACCATTGTCAACCACACTTTTAAAAGTGGCTTCCGCATTAAACCAGTCTTTTTGCTGAACATATATATCACCCAGCAATACATAACTTTTGGTAACCCAGTATTCATACGAACCGGATTTTTTGATTACTTCAAAAGCGGCTTTCTCTGCTTCCACTGTTTTGCCCTGTTGCAATAATATTTCAGCAATATGATACTGCGCTTCTGCAGCGATTTCAGATTTACCGGAACTGATCACCTGTTTGTAGGCATTGATAGCAGGCTCGGCTTCATTATTCAACTGATGATTTTTTGCTACTACCATACTCGCCATCATCCTGTCATCAGTAGCGATACCTTTTTCAAGTAACAACTCCTGTGCATTGGCGGCAGCTTCTTTCCATTGCTGGGCTTTAAACTGGCAGCGCAGTAATCCACGCATAGCTTCCAAACGGGTCTCCTGCCGGGTTGCGATAGCTTTTAACTGACCGAAATATTTTTCTGCACTCACATAATTTTTCAGATCAAAATAATAAATACGGGCAGCCTGTAATGTGCTTCGCTCAGCATATTTATTCTGTGCCTCATCGGCAACTGTTTTATAAAAAGGTAAAGCCTCCGTATTGGATTTATTGGCTAGATATATTTCAGCTAATAAATAATTGGCTTCAATATGATATCTGCCAGAGGGAAATTTAGCCAGGTAAGCGGCAAAGCCTGATGTAGCGCCAGCGATATCTTTTGCCTCATAACGCAGCAAAGGAGAACGATATGTAAGTGAGTCTTCTTCATTGGTAGAAATCGTTTTCCCACTTTGTTTCATAAAATCAATAAACTCTCCGGGCTTCTGTTTTTCAATAAAAATATTGCGGATATATTCAATCGCATCTTCGCTTTCCTGCGTATTGGGATGGGTGGATACTAATTTTTTAAAATTATCCAGTGCTTCCTCATTTTTAGCAAGGTTAAAATAAGCTACGCCCAGTTTCAGGTAAGCCTGTGGGCTTAATGCCACTGCTTTCGAATTGCTGATCACTTTTTTTAAAGGTGCAATGGCAGCCTGGTAATTTTCATCTGCTAAATAGGTATTTGCAATTTCAAGATTGGCATCGGGTATTAAAGAAGAGCCAGGATAGAAACGCTCCAGGGATTGTAGTAAACCAATCTTTTCCCCATTCTTATTCATGGCGCCCGCAATAATTCCTTTCTGGTACAAAGCATAATCGGCAGATGCCAGGTGCTCGTTAATTACCAGATCATACATCTTCAATGATTGGGCAAACGCCTTGTTCATAAAATAACAATCCGCTGCACGCAAAAAAGCATCCTGCTCAATAGCGGTGGATGAGGAAGTAACAGATTTAGAGATCTGCTCAAAATATTCTTTAGCAGCGGAGTAATTTTCTTTCTTCAGGTAATCATAGGCCAGAATATATTTTGCATTAACCACATTTACTTCCCCATTGTTTACAGGGTTCTTTAGGTAATTCAGTAAATAATCTATGGAGGGATCCATATTTTCATTACGGTAGGCGATCTCTCCTTTCCAGAAATACGTTAGGGGTAATTGCGCAGTGTTGTAAGGCACTTCCAGGAGCCTTGTCAGTAATACATCTGCTTGTTGTATTTGCTGGTCATTAATCAGTTCTACTGAAGCCCCATATAATAAACGCGGATATAATTTTATTACATTATCGCTTTTTATGCCCAGGCTTTCGTACAGTTTTAATGCTTCTTTAGAATTACTGGTATTGGCCAGTGTGTTTACCAATAATTCCTTTGCTTCCTGTAAATAAACAGAACGCGGATAACTGCTGATAAAAGACTGGAAGGTTTTTAAAGCAGGATCCATATATCCCAACTCATAGGAAAGTTTGCCATAGTTAAAGGCCGAAACTTCTTTCTGTATGGCATTACTATTATTTGAGGCACAGAACTGGAAAGCGTTACGCGCATTGAGTTTGTCATTTGTTTTCAGATAGGCATCAGCCAGCAGGTACATACTGTTCTGTGCCAGCGAGTCCTGTGCACCGCCTAATTGTTTAAACCCTTCAATAGATTTTGACCAGTTCTTTGCTTCGTAATAGCAATAGGATAACTCATACAAATCCTCTCGCCTTACTTTCTCTTTCCCGGCAACAAATTTTTCGAGGTATGGAAGCGCTTTGGCGAATTCCTTTTTTTCAAATAAAATATGTCCTACCAGTTGATTCAGCTGCAGATCATAATACTGTCCTGTTTTACGGATGGCTTTTTCACCATACTCAAGCGCTTTTTCTTTTTCGCTCGTAAAATAATAGATCTCTGTTACATAAAATGGAACGATGCTCTGGTATTCAGCCGATTTTTCTGCTATCTGAAAACTCTCCAATGCCTGTGGATAATTTTTTTCGGCAAAAGAGATAAAGCCATAATAATAGCTTGCATCAATGTAATTAGAATCCCTCGGCAACTGTCGGATGGCATTGAGTAAGGGTTTGGCCTTGTCAAATTGCTGCATTACAAAATAGCCATAGCCCTGGTGAAATTTAATATCCGCTATTTCACGGTTACTAAGGTTGGCAATATTGGTTGCCTGGTAATAATTCTGTGCATGTGAAAAATCTCGCCTGCGGTAATAATATTCACCGAGATGATAAGCCATCATCTGAACCCGGGGCGTATTATTTTCCAATTCTATAAAGGAGATGGCCATCGGTACTGCTGTGGCATCATTAATTTGTAATCCACAAATAATATAATAATATTTACTTTCCAGCATTACAGCAGCGGGAAGATTACTTCGCTCAATTCCGTTACTGTAGATTTTTTTAAAGACGGGATAGGCAAGACTAAACTGTTCTTTCTGGAAAAGATCGTGGGCATTTTTAAATTCAGCATCCGGATCGATATTTTGCTGTGTAAATTGTGCAGGTACTACCAGGCTCAACAAACAGGCAGGCACGAGCAGTAGAATATGAATGAGTTTCTTCATAAGGGGTTGGGCTACGACAAGCAAAGATTTCAGTTTCTTTCTTAATGAAAAGCAAAAACCTGTTTAAAGGTAAGATTCGGCTTTTGTAAGCAAACATCATTCCATCATTTGTGGAAAAACAGATAGACAACGTAAGTTTGTCAACAAATTAGGATAATTATGTACGAACACATCACTACATTAAGAATCCGCTATGCGGAAACGGACCAGATGGATATTGTGTATTATGGCAACTATGCGCAATACTTTGAAGTGGGCCGTACAGAAAGTATCCGTGCTTTAGGATTTACCTATAAGAAGATGGAAGAGATGGGTGTTCGTATGCCTGTTGTAGAAATGGAGGCAAGATTTCTTCGTCCCGCACATTATGATGACCTGATTACCATCAAAACCATCTTAAAAGAATTACCTCATAAACACGAAATTGCCTTTTATAACGAAGTATACAATGAAAGAAAAAAATTACTCACCACAGGCAAAGTAATTTTATTTTTTATTGATATTAAAACGGGGAAACGTGTTAATATACCTGAGCATCTGAAAAAAGCATTAGCGCCATTCTTTACAGATCAGGCCCTGTGATGATCGGCACGCCAGTTTTTGATAGCCATTTTAATTTCTTTACTATTCATTTTTTCATTGATGGCTCTTGTTACCAGTTCCGGTAATTCTTCGTCCGGTGCAAAACGTAAAGCAATGATCTGCCCGATACTTAACTCAGAAGATAATGCTTTGCCTGTGAGTAGATAAAATCTAAAATTCTCTTCAGCACGAATGGCCCTGTCCTGCGCCCGTAGCGCAAATACGCGCATATACCAGAAAATCAGCACTAATATAGCCGATACCAGACAAATAAGCGATGCCGAATACAGATTGTCTCTTGATGAATTGAAGAGATTAAAAAAAGATCCGATGAGTAAGGAAACTATGGCTATGGCCGTAATTACATGATAACCGATGACAAAACGTGCGTGGTTTTGAAAATTTTGTTCTTTCATGAAAGTTAGTTTGATTCGATTAAAATTACGGTTATCGTTGCGATATTATACAAGTTTCGTGGTTAGGATGTTTTTCAACCCATATGTACTTAGATAAACCCATAGATCACATAGTAAAGCAATGCTACTGAGTAAGAAAAAAATTATTTCAATTCATCCAGTAGGTAGTACATTTTTTTAACGATCTCCCCTACTGAACCCTGATAATTGTTAATAATCATAGCCACGGTATAGGCAGTGCCGTCTTTTGAAGTATGGAATCCGGCAAAGCTTTTTACACCGCCAATAGTACCGCTCTTTAATTTCATCTGGTTAAATACCGGCAAGGCATCATAATAATAAGGAAACCAGGGCCGGCTCCTGGCATATTGTAAAACTTTAACCAGGGCATCAGTGGAAACACGGTTCTGCGGCGAGAGGCCACTGCCATCAATCATGTGTAAGGATGAGGGTTCAATCCCCTTTTCTTTCCAGAACATTTTTATCAATCCCAATCCTTTATCAGTGGAGCCGAAACCATTTTTTTCATACGCAATCGTCTTTAACAAAGCCTCGCCATATAAATTGATGCTTTTTTTCATGAACCAGTAATTAAGGCTATCCAGTGAAGGAGAATATACAACGCCTACTTTTTGATAGGCGGGTATCTCAAATTTGTCAGATACCGTAAAATTTTGAGGCTTCATACCGGCAGAATCCAGCCTGCTATTAAATGTTGCCAATAGTTGCATGGCTGGATCAGGGAACGAACCTGATATAACAAAAGCTTTTTCTCCCGGCGGAATAGTACCTCGTACAAAGCCGTTTGTAGCCAAGGGTGCCAGGTAGATATACGCGTTGTCGCCACTGCCTTTTGCACCTGAAAGAACCTGGCTAAGCAGATTTACTGCATATAGTTTAGGCTTTGTTTCAACTATCGAAACTTTATCACCTACGCTTGTTCCAGATTGCAGCAGCAGATCGTATTGGTTCTCATGCCAGTTTAGTGCAGCAATGCCCGCACCATAATAGTTGCCCATATCATCCCATATCCATCCGCCCGGAATAGTTTTCTGTTCCCATTTGCCGGTATATCCAATTAACCCGCCCTCTATTTTCTTTATCCCGTTTTGCTTCAACAGAACAATCAATTGATCCAGCTGTCTGAAGTTTTTGGTAGAATCAAAACGCCAGCTACCAAAGCTCGGATCACCACTTCCAATCAGGTAGAGATTCCCCTTCAGGCTTCCGTTTAGTATTTTTCCATCATAGCCTATACTGGTTTGATACCGGTATTGTGACCCCAGCAGTTCCATGGCAGCTGCACTGGTGATCGTTTTCTGGCAACTCGCCGGTGCCAAACCGGTTTGTGCATTTAATTCGAATACTTTTTCGCCGGTTACACTGTTCAAAATAGATAAACCCAGAATGGCATGCTGCATCTGGCTATCGGCCTGTAAGGAAGTAACTGCCTTTACTAATCTTTCCCGGATGGATTGACCAAATAATCCGGATGAACATATCGATAAACAAATAACCCAATAAACTGTTTTCATAATTGACCTTTACCTTGCACTAAAATTAAGCGTAATCAAAGTATGGAAAAAGTTTTTGCAACCATCATTACCATTGGTGATGAATTACTGATTGGACAGGTGATCGATACCAACAGCAGCTGGATAGCCCAGGAATTAAATAAAATGGGTATCATGGTTAAACACAGGCTGGCAGTGGGCGATACATGGGATGATATCTGGCAGGCCCTTGATACTGAAAGTAAACAGGCTTCCCTGATACTGATCACCGGGGGATTGGGTCCAACGGCAGATGATATCACCAAACAACTGCTCTGCGAATATTTTGGGGGAAAGATGGTGGTTCACCAACCTACCCTGGAACAGATCACCCATCTTTTTGAAACGGTGCTTAAACGGCCCATGATAGAACGTAATACCAAACAGGCCGAAGTTCCGGATGTATGTACCGTATTGAAAAATGAAAGAGGTACAGCGCCCGGCATGTTGTTTAAAAAAGAAGGAAAAATATTTATCTCTCTTCCGGGCGTACCGCATGAAATGAAATGGCTGATGACGCATAAAGTGCTTCCCTTACTGCCTGAACTTTTTAAAACAGGCTTTATTGAGCACAGAACTTTATTAACAGCTGGTATCGGCGAATCTTTTTTAGCTGATATGATACAGGATATTGAAGAATCCCTGCCCCAACATATTAAACTTGCCTACCTGCCCAATTATGGTATGGTAAGATTACGTTTAACCGGTTTTGGTTTTGATAAAACAGCACTGGAGCAGGATATCAACCATTTCTTCGGACTGTTAAAAGAAAAAGTAAAAGAGTTTTTAGTCATAGATGAAGATGTACCCATGGAACTGGCAGTAGGAAAATTATTGAAACAAAAAGGCAAAACACTCGCTACTGCAGAAAGCTGTACGGGTGGGTATATTGCGCACCTCATCACCAGTCACCCGGGTTCCTCTGCTTATTTTACCGGCAGTGTTGTAAGTTATGATAATGCCATCAAACAAAGAATCCTGGATGTATCAGCAGAAACTTTACAAACTGAGGGCGCCGTTAGTGAAGCAACTGTTCAGCAAATGGCGAAATCAGTATTGGACATTATGCAAACAGATTATGCCATAGCGGTAAGCGGTATCATGGGGCCTGATGGAGGTACACCCGAAAAACCCGTGGGTATGGTCTGGATAGCGGTAGCCAATAAAGAGAAAGTAATGACTAAACAGTTCAATTTTCGGTTCGACAGACGAAGAAACATGGAACTTACTTGCAATACTGCACTCAACCTTTTACGTTTATTTATTGTGGATAATGGTTGACCCAAAATGAGGCAGATACTATACTTTTGTTAGACGGGATGCTGTTCTGTATTCAGATTCAGGGGATCAATAACCTAGAACAAGATTAATGGACAGATGCTAGTACACATGTAAGGATTCATCATTATCCCAATTATAAAAAACAGGACGAAAGTATGGCGATTGCTAAACTGGTAATGCCCAAATTGGGCGAGAGTATAATGGAAGCCACCATCATTATGTGGCATAAGAAGGTAGGCGATTTTGTGAAACAGGATGAAACAGTACTGGATATTGCTACAGATAAAGTAGACAGTGAAGTTCCTTCCACTGCTGAAGGTGTGATAGAAGAAATATTTTTTAACGTAAATGATGTGGTTCCTATAGGAACAGTCATTGCAAATATCAATACACAGGATAATACTTTAGAGGAAGTTAAGCCACAGGAAGATATACTGCCCTACATAGAAACATTACAGCCTGATGCAATCGTGCCGGTTCCGGAACCTCAGCCTGAGATACCAAGGGAAACGGTTACCCCTTATTCCATGGTTGAGCCTGAACCGGAAAAAATAACGGTTGTTAATGTAGCGCAGGAATACCATGATACGGAAGAAGTACCATTTACGCCTAAGCCAGTTGAACCACCGGTTGAACTAATGAGTAAACCTTCTGCCAACCGTTTCTATTCTCCCCTTGTTTTGAATATTGCCAATAGCGAGGGCATCCTTTTAAGCGACCTGGAAAGAATACCCGGTACCGGTAATGACGGTAGGGTTTCCAAAAAAGATATCCTGCAATATATCGCAGATAGAAAGTCTGGTGTGATTACAACTCCCGCACCGCCGGCTCCGGCTGCTGTTATTGAAAAGTCACAGTCACCCATTATCATTCCTGCACAAATAGTAGTTCCCGCACCACCAGAACCGCCTGCCATTCAGCATTCCGGTAAATGGGCCGATCCTGCTGCGGTAGTATTATCGGGTGTTACCGAGATAGTTGAAATGGACAGGATGCGCAAGCTGATTGCCAAACATATGGTTGACAGTGTGCAGACAAGTCCGCACGTTACCAGTTTTGCAGAAGCCGACATGACTAATATGGTATTATGGCGCCAAAAAGTAAAAGATCAGTTTGAAAAAAGAGAAGGCACTAAACTCACGTTCACCCCTATGTTTATAGAATGCCTGGTGAATGTGATGAAACATTACCCTCTGATCAATTGTTCATTGGACGGAGATAAGATCATCATCAAAAAAGATATTAATATCGGTATGGCCACTGCCCTGTCCTCTGGTAACCTCATTGTACCGGTTATTAAGGGAGCCGATCAACTGAATATTGTGGGGTTAAGCAAAGCCGTTAATACCCTCGCAGATGCCGCACGCAACAGTAAACTGAAACCCGAAGACACACAGGGTGGAACGTTTACCCTAACAAATGTAGGCACTTTCGGAAGCCTTATGGGCACACCGATTATTAACCAGCCACAGGTGGCCATCATGGCAGTAGGCGCCATAAAAAAACGTGCAGTGGTTATTGAAACAAACGAAGGCGATACCATCGGTATACGGCATATGATGTACCTCTCGCTGAGCTATGATCACCGTATTGTAGATGGTAGTCTTGGGGCAGGTTTCCTTTCAGAAGTGGCAAAAGAATTTGAGAAATGGGATATTAATAAACAGTGGTTCCAGTATCTCTGATTATTGTAAAATATTGTTC
>JBBRHM010000124.1:0-10642 GCA_038222655.1 Chitinophagales bacterium
GTAACAATATGGAAAAATCATATTGGGAAAAGATCATCACATGCTCTGAACTCCCTTTCTCTGTTTTATTAGTGGCCGGACTTTTCTCAGTGCCTGATTTTTTTGCAGCATCCAGTGATTCAAAATGCATATGGTATTTTCCTTTTTCATAATGCACTGTAGCCATATGTTCGGAATACCAAAAAATGTGGGCAACTGTATCCGTCATAAACGGAAGTATGGGCTTAAGCATAACCATGCTGTAAGAAAACAGGAGAAGATATAGTAATCCTTTTTTCATGGTTATAAGTTACCTGCGCAGCTAATTAAAAGGGTTTATTGAATTTAAACACCTTACGTACGAAGTAATCTATTAAATGGTTTTATCATTTCTATAACAACTAAAAAAGCTGTCCCGCTTCTGAGACAGCTTTTACTATTATTCAGCCAAATCAACTTTATAATGATGTGAAATATGGCATATACAAATCTGATATTATGATACTTCAGTTGTCAGCATATCCTTATGCACCTTTGAAGAAATTGTAATACTTAACTCATATAGTATCCACAAAGGAACAAAAACGATCATCTGGCTCATCCAGTCGGGACTGGGGGTAATAACTGCCGCTACGATCAGAATAATTATTATCGCATACCTTCTGCTTTTTCGCAATAAACCAGGCGTAATTAATCCAATCCGGGTTAACACATAAGCCAACACTGGTAATTCAAAAGCGATACCACATCCGAGAATAAGATTGGTGAGATTTTCCAGGTAATCAGATAAAGTTGGTTTGGTTACAAGTAGGCCTGAATCACCCAATTGAAAACCTGCCAGAAAATTAAAAGTAAATGGTCCTAACAGAAAAAAACCGAAACAGGCACCACAAAAGAAAAAGAAGGATACCCAAAAAACAACAAAACGTGTACCTCTTAATTCTTTTTCTTTTAAAGCAGGTTTGATAAAACGCCAGAATTCCCAAAAAATATAAGGGAAGGCTGCGAGAAAACCACCGGCAAAAGCCATGGTAATACTGCTGATAAATTGCCCGGAAAAAGTAGTACTCTGCATGCTTATCTGCACAGGTGGCAAACACAAGGCATTACCCGCATTGAGCCAATGACTGAGTTTACAAAATGCGCGGTAGGTAATGAAGTTACCATGAATGGGTCCGGTAATAATATTATCAAAGATCCAGTTGCGGTAAATAAAAAAAATAATTCCCATCAACAGCACTGCCATCACACTCCTGATAATAAGACCTCTTAAATCCTCCAGATGATCAATCAGAGACATATTACTCCGCATACCGCCGCGGTTAAGATTTATTGTAAATGCCATAACGTATTATCAGGTTTCTAAAAATTGATGATAAATGAACGGCCATTACCTATAGGCATGGCCGTTCAAATAATAAATATGGGAGATTAAATAGCTGCTTATTTGGTTGATACTATTTCACTCTCTTTAACTCCTTCGCGGAATTCGCGGTGAACATTATCTTTTGCGTCTTTGAATTCTCTCATTCCCTTGCCTAATCCACGCATGAATTCAGGTATTTTCTTTCCACCAAAGAGAACCAATATTGCAATAATGATAACGATCCATTCCATACCTCCTGGCATATTCATACACTATAGATTTAATATTAAAAAAATGATTCAGTCACACTTTATGCAAAGAATGGAGTTACCAGCGCTGTTACCTGGTCTTTGGTTAATGGCTCATCAAAAGCTTCTGTTGCTGCTGAGGCACTGATATTACCACTGGCTCCTGACAAACCGGTAATATTTACTCCAGCCTGGATCGTAACATCCTCTCCTGCATAATTTCCAGCAGTTCTTGCATCTATACCACTTGTAACACCAGTGATCCATGGTTTTACATTAACCCCTAATGCTGCACGCATCATACGTACATGAGATGCATGACGGGCTTCCACTGAATGAATATTTAATGCAGCGGTGAGAAAACCACGGTTGGCAGTTCCCTGCAAGTTTCCTGCCTGTCCTTTGTAAGCCCTTACGCCTGTATCTTCTAAAGCTTGTGAAACAGCTAAAAAAGTATTGTAATTAGTGAATACATCCGGGAAGCCCCCTTTTGCAGTAAAATCGAATTGGGCAGCAGTATAAGAAACGGGAGTGCCACCAGAAGCCGTAATAGCCGTTTTTAGAAAGTTAACATGCGTAACTTCATGATCACGGATTAGCGTCATGGCGCCTAGAGAGGATCCTGCAGGTATTAAACCCGGTGTAGCCACTCCTTTGATATAAAAATTTGACTCAAGGTATTCAAGTGTCAATGCATAATTCAGTACACCAATAACACCGGCGTTAGTTTGTCCGTATGCTTTTTGAAAAATAGAACCGAGCGCGAAGGGGAGTGCAGCTAAGGTGAAACGTTTACCAATCGCACCAAAATTTTTAAAAGCTGCTCTGCGTTCACTTGTTCTTTCATAGATCTCCGGATCTACATTTTCAAGTTCAGATAAAATATTTTGAAAGTTCATAATAATTATTTTTAATTAATGATTTAATGAATAATGGTTACCTGCTAAACCGGCAAATTGCTGGCATTTATTTTTGTTTTGAGATACACACTTGCAATGGCTAAAACATCTGCCGGCTTTCTTGCCATGTCAGAAGCATTGGCATCTAAAGCTGTATTATCTGCAAAACTGTTTGGGGTTATCAAATCGCGTATTAAGGCAGCGTGGCGTGCTTCTACGGATACAATTTTACCTGCCAGTAATAAATAATCTGCACTCTGTAATAATTGTCCTGCACCATTATACGCAGTTACGCCCAGATCTTCAAAAGCTTTGGCAGTAGCTAAAACGCTGGTTCTGCTGGTAAAATCTATAGAGGAAAAATCTACTTCCAAACCACCAATGGCATTACTTCCCAGTGCCGTTTTAAAAAATTCACGGTGGGCAAGTTCATGGTCACGAATGTCTGTAAGGTAAGATGCTTCAGCTGCACTCATGTTGGCGTAAGGAGATGCCATTACTTTAAAATAAAACGCAGCTTCCAGTTGCTCGAGAGCATACGCATAATTTAAAATACCAACGTCGCCACTTCCTAAATTTACAGCGGCAGATGCCATTAGATCACTGCTTGATTTTTTGCAGGAACTAATTGCAACGGCCGATAAGAGAGAGAACCCTCCTGCAGTAGCAAGAAATTTTCTACGGGATGTTTGTTTTGAAGGTTCAATTACACCTGGCATTGAATCATCAACCTGATTGGATTTGATTGTCATAAATGCTGTTTGAGAAATTAATAATTAGGGTTACTTAAAAAAAATGAATAAGAGATTTTATCGATGATGATAATTTCGGGTTAAGAAATTCCATATACAAAAATCTCCCTTCTTCAACAATTACGTTATCTGGAAGACGCTGGTTTTCTAAATCGGTTTTTTTATAAAAAAAGATTATTTAAAAAAATATTTGGATTTATAAAACCATAAAGAATTGTACGTCGTATCTATTAACATAGAATCAATGGTAATTTGGTATTATATACCGGTTTCCATACTAAATATGTATATCCTGTAAGCAGGGTTGTATCAAGGTTGAGACCCGTTCGTTCCCGAACGGGTATTTTCATTTTGTACCACACCGTTTATACAATACCTTCGCCGCTCCGAAACAAGTTCTTACCAGATGATCAGCAGAAGAAATATTCGTGTGAAAGTGATGCAGTTACTCTATATCATAGAAGCTGCCGATAACCAGGTAGCTTTTAAAAAGCCTGTGGATGAATTACAGAAACAACTGGATATTAGCAGGGAGCTATTTGTTTACCTTCTTTATTTTTTGACGGAAGTTGCCCGATATGCCGAAACCAGCGCCCTGAAAAGAGCTTCCCGCAATCTTCCTTCCCAGGAGGATCTCAATGTTAGTATCAAAATCGCAGGTAATGAATTCCTCTGGCAGATATTGGAAAACCCATCTTTTTGCAAAGCCATAGAAACTGACATGCCTGGTAAAAGGATCGATAAGGATCTTGTAAAAAAGATTTATGTGGCGTTAACGGAAACAGATAAGTACAAGGAATATATTTCCCAGCAAAGCCGGGAAAAAGCAAAAGAGAAAGAAATCATAAAACTCATTTTTACACAGTTAATGCTGCCGGATGAATCCTTTATAGGTCATCTGGAAGAACAGTTTCATAATTGGGATGATGATGCAGATATGATGGACCAGCTGATGCTGAATTATATTCAAAAACCCGGCAGTTATAACCTGCAGGAAATGACCAGTCCGGAAAAATGGCAGTTTGCCCATACGCTTCTCACAACAGCTATCGATAAAAAGGAATACTGCATGGAACTGATCAAACCCAAATTAAAGAACTGGGATTCTGAGCGCATAGCCGCACTGGATATGGTTTTAATGCGTATGGGGGTTTGTGAGCTTTTGTATTTTGAAACCATTCCTACTAAAGTAACCATCAACGAATACATAGACCTGGCAAAAGATTACAGTACACCCCAAAGCGGGCAGTTTGTGAATGGTATTCTTGATAATATTCATAAGGAAATGATGGAATCGGGTAAAATCCAGAAAATAAATTTTAAGAGCAAAGCATAGGTCTATGAAATCATGGCTGGCATTCATGGTCATCAGTATTGCCTGGGCTTCCTGCCATACGGGTGATAAAATGGATGCAGCCGGTCAGCATCAGATAGCGGATACAGCTAATTATACCAGCATCAAATGGCTTGATTCTGTGGTAAATATCGGTTCCATTCAAATGGGAGCGCAGGTTAAGATTGTATTCCGGTTTCGTAATACCGGTACCAGGCCTTTATTCCTGGTTACTGTAAAAGCCGGTTGCGGCTGTACCGTTCCCGATTATACGCATGGCGCAATTGCTCCTGGTGCAGAAGGAGTGGTTACCGGTGCCTTTGATACCAACAAATCGTATATTGGTGAAATAAGAAAAAGTATTTTTGTTACCAGCAATACGCGAAATAGAAACGAGCATACGCTTATCTTTACGGGTGTTATTAAAGATAAAATCCCGGCTCAATAAGGGCTTGGAAAAATAGTAACCAATCATTAAAATAAAAAAACAATCCTAATGTTTATTCTGAATTCGGTTTTATTACAGGCAAGCCCCGGTGGTAGTGGTGGTATGGTACAATTAGTGTTAATGGGTGGTATCATCCTCGTATTCTGGTTATTTATGATTCGTCCTCAGGCTAAAAAAGCAAAAGAGCAGAAAAAATTCACTGAAAACATGCAGAAAGGGGATAAAGTAGTCACCATTGCCGGTATACACGGAACTGTTAATAAGATCAACGAAGATGGTACCCTTCAACTGGAGGTTAGTCCTGGTAGCTATCTGAAAATCGAAAAATCTTCTATCAGTATGGAATGGACGGCAGCCATCAATAAAGCTGTAGTGGCCAAATAATATTCTGTTTTAACTTCTTGCAATAAAAATCCGTGTGATCCAAAGTCAGACGGATTTTTATTGTAAGGCCGTAGAAAAACATGGATTAATAATATCTTACAACCATAATTTTTATAAAACATAAGAGAAGTGGGTCTCAGAATCGGTCTTACAGGTGGCATAGGCAGCGGTAAAAGCACGGTGGCCGGCATTTTTAAAGTGTTGGGTATTCCTGTGTTTGATGCAGATTCAGAAGCGAGAAAAATAATGGAAACGGACCCTGCCCTCCGCCAATCCATGATTAATGCATTTGGAACAGAAGCCTATAAAGATGGCCACCTGAACCGTACCTATCTTTCGTCAATTGTATTCAATAATCCTGATCAATTAGCGAGGTTGAACGCTCTGGTACATCCAGCCACTATTGCTGCCGCAGAAGATTGGGCCATCCGCCAAACAGCACCTTACATCATAAAAGAAGCGGCTATTTTCTTTGAATCCGGCTCCGCTGTGAGTCTTACTTATATGATTGGCGTATTTGCTCCTGAAGATATACGTGTAAAAAGGGTCATGGAACGCGATAACGTACCGGCAGAAGAAGTAGTAAAAAGAATGCAAAGACAGATACAGGAGGACCTGAAAATGAAGTTATGTGATTATGTAATCATGAATGATGACCGGCAATTACTTATTCCGCAGGTACTGACACTGCATGAACAATTTTTGAAAGAGTCAAAACAAAACCATGTTGGATAAAGTAAACGTACTGAATAAATTTGACCAGTTTACTGAACATTGGTCACCGAAAATTATTGGCGAACTGAATGGCCAGCAGGTGAAGCTGGTAAAATTTGAAGGCCCTTTTACCTGGCACCAGCATGAGAACGAAGATGAATTATTCTATGTTTGTAAAGGGAGTTTTATTATGGAACTGCGCGACCGTAACATAGCACTCAACGAAGGTGACTTTCTTATAGTACCCAGGGGAGTAGAGCACCGTCCCAATGCTGCAAAAGAAGTATGGGTTATGTTATTTGAGCCGGCAGGAACCCTGAATACAGGAAATACTGAGAATGAGTTTACTAAAATTAACCTGCCAAAAATATGATTGCCCAAACACCATTACCACCTTATTATGCAGTAATATTTACTTCAGAAAAAACCGCCAATGAAGTGGGGTATCAAACTATGTCTGAACGCATGGCAGAACTTGCCCAGCAGCAGCCGGGTTACCTTGGCCATGAATCAGCGCGGGACAATATAGGCATAACTGTTTCTTACTGGGACAGCCTGGAAGCCATCAAAAACTGGAAACAAAATTCCGAACACCTGTTTGCACAAAAAAATGGAAGGGATCTGTGGTATGCAAAATATACAACACGCATCTGCAAAGTGGAACGGGATTATACATTCACTAGTTAATATTTGCCTGTTTACCAATTAACCCGTTTTAAACATTCTTCAAAAATGAAATCAGCCCTTACACCTGCAGATGAGCCAGAAAGAATTCAAGAATTATACAGATATGATGTGCTACATACGCAGTCTGAAGAAGATTTTGATGAGATTGTGAAACTGGCATGCAGTATATGCAATGCACCCATATCCCGTATTACGCTCATTGATTCGTATAAACAGTGGCACAAGGCTAAGGTTGGGTTAAGTTCATCGGAGGACGATAGAAATATTTCCTTTTGTGCGCATGCCATACTCGAAAATGGTTTAATGCTGGTGCCCGATGCAAGGGCCGATATCCGTTTTCATGATAACCCCTTAGTAACAACTAATCCGAATATCCGTTTCTATGCAGGCATGCCACTGGTAAGTGCCAACGGATTTAAAATAGGAACGCTTTGTGTGATTGACAGGGTGCCTAGGAATCTGACAGAAGATCAGGCTTTTGCTTTAAAGGTTCTGGCAAAGCAGGTAATTAAATTATTTGAGCTCAGGCTCCGTAACCGCGAGATAGATTCAACAAACACCCTTTTGGAAAGACAGAAAAAGCAACTAGGTGAGCTTAGCGCTATTCAGAATAAGATTATTTCTATTGTTGCGCATGATGTCCGGGGCCCGGTTTCTTCCCTCAAAAATATTATTGAGCTGCGGAGAGAAAATACGATTACTACAGAAGAGGTAATGGAATTTATGGGTTCGGTGGACAGGCAACTGGATAGTACTTTGTACATGCTTACTAACCTGGTTGAATGGGGAGCCATACTTTTACGGGGTAGCTCACAGGAAATGAAGGCAGTAAACTTATATGAGTTGCTTGCGGGTGAAATGAAAATATTTGAGATCCCAACTTCTGTAAAAAACAATATCCTTCACAACCAGGTTCAGAAGGATTGTTTGGTGTATAGCGATGAAAATATATTGCGTTTTATTCTCCGTAATCTTATTGGCAATGCTAATAAATTCACAGAAAACGGGCGTATCACAGTAACTGCTGAAAGGGAGCCTGAACAATATAAAATTTCGGTTGCCGATACAGGAGTTGGTATGACAGAAGAAATACGCACCAACCTTTTTGACCCGACAAAAAGAAACAGCCGCAAAGGTACCCATCAGGAAAATGGAAGTGGTTTGGGTTTGATCCTTTCACAGGAATTTGCTCAGACATTAGCTACTACGTTAACTGTAAACAGTGAAGAGGATACAGGAACTTCCGTTCATTTTTTTATACCCGCCAATAACTGATACTACCCTGGTAAATGTTTGAAGAGATCAATCTGCAGACAGATACCAGGGACAGCTTATTTTACTATCCTGTAACACCATCTTTTCAATTTTCCTTCAAAATCAAATGGGGTAGTGGCTTTGGTAATATCTTTTATCTCTGTGGCCTTAATGCTGTCTGTTTCCAAAATAAATTTTGAGAAATTAGTACTGAAATAAATGATTCCACCGGCAGTGGTAGCTGCCATCACATCATTGATCATTTCCACATGGTCACGTTGTATATCCAGAAAATCCTTCATCCGCTTACTGTTACTGAAGGTTGGGGGATCCATAATTATGAGGTCAAAACTATTTTCAGGCAGTGTTTTCAGGTATTGTTTTACATCAGCATGAATAAATGTATACCGTTCTTTGTCTTTCAAAAGATTGATTACAAAATTATCTTCCGCCCAGTTTAAATAGGTTTTAGAAAGGTCAACCGAAGTAATGGTTCTGGCTTCACCGGCTGCGGCATACACAGAGAATGAACCCGTATAACAAAAAAGATTTAGCACCCTTTTATTACTGCATTCCTCTTTTACCATCTGGCGGGTAATACGGTGATCGAGGAAAAGACCCGTATCTAAATAATCAGTCAGGTTTACAAGGAATTTCAGGTCATTTTCCAATACAGTAAAAAACTCCTGCTTTGTATCCATTTTTTCATATTGCCCTTCGCGATGCGACATCCTCTTTCTCTGTCGCACATATATATTTTCTACTGGAACATGTGTAATCTCGCTTATGATCGACAAACATTCCTCTAACCAGCTATCGTGTTCTTCATCTGTCATCCCATGCCGGCGCAAGTATTCGGCGAGGTAAACTTTGTCTTCATATAGTTCAATACAGAAAGGAAATTCAGTGAGGTCATGGTCATATACACGATAACAGGATGCCTGCTGACGTCTTGCCTGTTTACTCCGGTGCTTATACACTTTACTAAGCCTGTTCCGGAACATATCCGATTTTAGCGAATCACTCATGTATATACAGTCGGTTATTTGTGCTAAGAAAATAATGCTTTTGTAACCTTTTGCGAAATAAATAATGCAGAAAAAATAGGGCTGAAAAAAATTGCCACAGAAGACCAGACTTCATAGATTTTATCTATGTTACGCTAAGTTATCTGTAGCAAAATAAACCTACAATTATTTCAATTTCGCAAGTGCCTCTTTGATTCTAACCCAGGCCCTTTCAATATTTTCCATGCTGTTGGCAAAAGAGAAACGAACACAATGGGGTTCGCCAAAAGCATCACCCATTACGGAAGATACATGGGCAGTATTTAACAGGTACATACTAAAATCTGCAGCATTGGCAATGGTTTCCATACCGTTGGATTTTCCAAAATAGGCACTGATATCCGGAAATACATAAAACGCACCTTCAGGTTCAAAACATTTAAAACCCGGAATTTCTTTTACCAGTTCAAGTGTTCTTTTTCTTCTGCGTGTAAATTCTTCTGCCATCTCCTGTGAAGGGCGAAGATCACCTGTTAACGCAGCCACGGCCGCTTTCTGTGTAATGGAACTTGCGCCACTGGTAAACTGTCCCTGTATTTTTTCACAGGCTTTGGCAATGGTTGTATTGGCCGCAATATATCCCAGGCGCCAGCCGGTCATAGCAAAGCCTTTACTTAACCCGTTGATCAATACCACCTGATCTTTAATAGCTGCAAATTGTGCAATGCTTTCGTGTTTGCCAACAAAGTTTATGTATTCATAAATTTCATCCGCAAGGATAATAATACCGGGATGTTTTTTGAAGATAGAAGCCAGCGCTTCCAGTTCCGTTTTGCTGTATACGGCTCCTGAAGGATTACATGGCGAAGAGAACATGAACACTTTTGTTCGCGGGGTTATAGCCGCTTCCACCTGAGCGGGTGTAGGTTTAAAATGATTCTCAACAGAAGTGCGTATCTCAACCACTTTACCACGTGCAATTTTAACCAGCTCAGAATAGGTAACCCAATAAGGTGTAGGAATAATTACTTCATCATCTTCATCTACCAGGGCAAGAATAGCATTTGCCAGGCTTTGTTTGGCGCCCGTTGATGTAATAATATTTTCAGGGCCATACTCTAAATTATTATCACGTTTCAGCTTAGTACATACAGCTTCACGAAGATCTATAAATCCGGCAACGGGTGTATAATGGCTCCAGTTATCATGAATGGCTTTTACAGCAGCGTCTTTAATATGTTGGGGTGTATCAAAATCGGGTTCACCCAGACTCAGATCAATTACATCAATACCTTTTGCCCGTAGTTCGCGGCCAAGTTTGGCCATTTTTAAGGTTTCGGGTTCATTAAACCTGTCTAATAAAGAAGAAAGCTGCATCATAACTACATTAATAAAATTGGTTGCTTATTTAAATTTTGCGGCGGGAAGTTCGGTAAAACTATCCAAACGCCTGTAAGTTTTGAAACGCTTGTTTTCTCTATGGCACACCCTCATCCTGAAAAATATCTTAGATAACCGCTGAGTTACAGAGATCGCATCCGTTTCGCAGAGTTGTTGTAAACAGTGTAAAT
>JBBRHM010000125.1:0-10544 GCA_038222655.1 Chitinophagales bacterium
TGGTGCGTTCATAGCTTTTCATGGTTCATGGAACAGGGCTCCTCTTCCACAGGAAGGATATTATGTTGTGTTTGTACCTTTTAAAAATGGCAAGCCTTCGGGTGATCGCGAAATTTTCGCAAATGGCTTTTCAGGTTTGGCGGAGGTGAAAAGTCCCGGTGAAGCAAAACATCGTCCATGCGGATTGGCACAGGGACCGGATGGGTCTTTATATGTGACCGATGATACCAAAGGAACTATTTATCGCATTATGTATAATGGCAAATAACTAACTGATGAAAAAATTGATAGGATCTATATTACTGATTGTAGTACTGATGAGTTTTCAAACGATGCCAAAGAGCACGGTAAAAAAAACAACCGTACCCGTCGCAACACCGAAAGCCTCCATAGAACGTGGTAAGACAATTTACCTGCAGCGTTGCCTGGCCTGTCACCAGGCAGATGGGGGTGGTGTTCCGCACCTTAATGCACCATTGGACAGAGCAACAGCCGTTGTAGGAAAAGACAAAGCAAAAATTATTCGCATTGTACTGAAAGGGCTTACAGACAGAGCAGAGATTGATGGAGAAACCTACAATAATAATATGGCACCCAATAGCGATTTGAAGGACCAGCAGATTGCCGATGTTTTAACATACATAAGAAATACCTGGAGCAATAAAGCAACGCCGGTTACTGCCGCTGAAGTGAAAATGGTAAGGGCGGGAACAAAATAGAGAGGGGCAATGGTGAGTGGTGCATAGTGATGGGTGAGTAGTCATGAAGTTTAAGATATAACCATATATTTTACTCACCAATGACCATTCACAACGAACCATCTATCTATCACTTTTCAAAATCAAGCATTTTTCAACTTTAAATTGTATCCATATGAAAAAGATCTTTTACTATTCAGCAGCCATGCTGGTAATGATGGGGTTGTTATGTCTGAATGCCTGTAATACAACGACCACCACAACCTCGGGAAAAATTATAACGGATACCAGCAATGCGGGGCTTACACTACCGGCGGGTTTTGCTGCGCTTAAAGTGGCCGACAGTGTGGGTAAAGCCCGACATATTGCGGTTACGGAACAAGGTTATATTTATGTAAAACTGGGTGCGTTGGAAGCAGGTAAAGGCATTCTTCGTTTCCGTGATACCAATGGAGATGGAAAAGCAGATGAAAAAGTTGCTTTTGGAAATTATGCCGGTACAGGTATCAGCATTAAAAAAGATTTTCTCTATGCTTCTTCCGATGAAGAAGTGTTTCGTTATAAGTTGAATGAGAAAGGGGAGGTGATCAATCCTGATCAACCTGAAAAAATTATTACCGGGCTCATCAGTCGCGGCGAACATGAATCCAAATCTGTTACATTAGATAATGATGGAAACATCTACGTAAATATTGGCGCTTTTTCCAACTCCTGCCAGGAAGCAGACAGGCAACTTCATTCCAAAGGCAGAATGCCCTGCCCGGTACTGGATTCTGCAGGTGGGATTTGGCAGTTCAAAGCAGCTGTTGCCAACCAGTCATACGGCAATGGTGTTAAGTATGCAACCGGTTTGCGCAATGTAGTGGGTCTGGACTGGAATACACAAAACAACCAGTTATTTGTTATGCAGCATGGACGTGACCAGTTAAGCACTATCGCGCCCGAGTTTTATGACGCTAAAGCAAATGCAGAATTACCCGCCGAAACCATGTATGCCTTGCACAAAGGAGACAATGCAGGATGGCCATATATTTATTACGATCCTATCCAGCATAAAAAAATACTGGCTCCTGAATATGGCGGAGATGGAAAAAAAGAAGGCGGCAAAGATGCGATAGATCCTGCGATGGCTTTTCCGGCACATATGGCACCGGATGGTTTATTGTTTTATACGGGCAGTATGTTTCCTGCAAAGTATAAGAACGGTGCATTCATTGCTTTCCATGGTTCATGGAACCGCGCGCCGTTACCGCAGGAAGGTTTTTATGTTGCTTTTGTTCCCTTTGAAAATGGTAAACCCTCAGACAAATGGGAAATATTTGCCAATGGATTTTCCGGTGTTGGTGAAGTGAGTGGCACTAAGAGTGCGAAGCACCGTCCATGCGGACTGGCACAGGGTCCTGATGGTTCTTTATATGTATCTGATGATACAGGCGGCACCATTTACCGCATACTGTATACAACAAAATAAGGTTGAGCGTAAAGTGTTATTATGAGTGATGTAACAACTGATACAAAGACTATGGCAGGCAAAGGAAAGCGTGTTCTTTTTTTGGACAGGGATGGTGTTGTGCTGATAGAACCTCCTACAGATTTTCAGATAGACAGTATTGAAAAAACAGCTTTTATTCCCGGCGCCATCACTGCTTTATCAAGGATTGCAGCCGAAATGGATTATTATAAAGTAATGATCACTAACCAGGATGGATTGGGTACGGAAGCATATCCAGAATCTGCTTTCTTCCCCTATCACAATCTTATGCTGCGCACACTTGAAGGAGAAGGATTTGTATTTGATGAAATGCATGTGGACAGAACCTATCCAAAAGACAAACAACTTACACGCAAACCGGGAACAGGATTGTTGCAGCACCTGATGAATAATGAGCAGTATGATATGGCTAATTCCTTTATGGTTGGCGACAGGTGGAGCGATATACAGCTGGCAAAAAATTTAGGATGCAAAGCCATCTATATAAAATCTCCTTTGCATGAGCTGACAGAGGATGAAGAAACATTACTTCGTCCAACCATTGCATTGGAAACGGATAACTGGCAGGATATTTATGCTTTTCTCAAACTCGGTTCACGTACGGTAAACCATGACCGTAATACGAATGAAACGCAGATACATGTTGAATTAAATATGGATGGAAGCGGCAAAGCCAATATTTCTACGGGCCTCGGTTTCTTTGATCATATGCTGGACCAGATAGCACGTCATGGTAAAATGGATATCAACATTACATCCAAAGGCGATCTGCATATAGATGAGCACCATACCATTGAAGACACCGGCATTGCATTGGGTGAAGCATTTGCCAAAGCCCTGGCCGATAAGCGCGGTATGGAAAGATATGGGTTTGCGTTACCCATGGATGAGGCTGAAGCCAAAGTGCTTATTGATTTTGGTGGCCGTAACTGGCTTGTGTGGAACGCCGAATTCAAAAGAGAAAAAATAGGAGAGATGCCAACAGAAATGTTTTATCATTTCTTCAAATCTTTCAGCGATGCGGCAAAATGTAACCTGAATATTGAATGCAAAGGAGAAAATGAACACCATAAAATAGAAGCTATTTTCAAAGCCTTCGCCAAAGCCATACGCATGGCAGTGAAGAGAGATCCTTTGTCAAATTATCTGCCTTCCACGAAAGGGATACTTTAGTAAAGTGAGAAATCTGGAGTTAGGAGTTATTTTCTTAAACAATAACACCAAACTCTTAACTCCTGACTCCAAACTTATTTCGTCCACACCTCCGTTCTGCCTAATAAAGCAAAGCCGATATATCCACGCAGACTGAGTGTATGTGGATCTTTTAGTTTCAGGTAGCATTTATAATCTTTACCGTTTTGGGGATCATAGATGCGGCCGCCGTTCCATTCGCCATTATCATATTTAAAATTGCGGAGAATCAGTGCCCCGATCAGGGGTTTGGTTCGTTGGTTAATATCAGGATTATTCGCATCTAATTTTGGATTGCCTTTCGGGCCATTGGGCTCTTTTAACCAGATAATTTTACCAAAATATTTATCACCTTCTTTGTAGATCTGTATCTTCCCCTTGCCATCCGCATTTATCCATATACCAATGATATCATCAGTATTAGTAGCTGCAAACAAGGAAGGAAATAATAAAATTCCAATAAATGCTAATGCTGTTTTCATATTGATTGTATTATGATTATTTCTCGAAACCTTGCACAATGACGCAAGGGTATGCCTATTGAATATTGTTCACATAATTTATTCCATCCTTCATTACTAACACCGTATTTCTGATATCAGAAATGTTTTCCGCCGGATTGCCTTTTACGGCAATCAGATCAGCCAGTAAACCTTTTTTAATCCTGCCTATTTTATCACCATATCCAAATACATCTGCATTAACAGAGGTGGCGCTTTTCAAAACTTCCAGGGGTTGCATACCATAGGCTACCATCGATTCCATTTCCCTTGCATTATCTCCATGCGGAAACACACCTACATCACCACCAAAACAAATAATCACTGCTTTCTGCAGGGCCAGCGAAAAACTTTTTCTTTTTTTAACTACTCTGTCTGGTTCTGGCAGCGTACCTTTTTTCCAGCCATCATATTCACTGGTAGCTTCAGCAGCACTGAGTGTTGGGCAATAGGCCGTTTTGTTTTTGCTCATCAGATCGAATATTTCTACTGTTCCGTTATCTCCATGTTCAATGGTAGAAACGCCGGCCATAGACGCTCTGCGCATACCTTCTTCTGTACTCGCATGCGCCACTACTTTACGGCCGCTGCTGCCAGCTACTTCCACCACTTTTTTTAATTCTTCGATGGTAAAAGTTGGTTGAGGTGTTTTATTCAGTCCCCAACGGTAATCGGCATAGACTTTTATCAGGTCGGCACCATTGCCTATCTGTGTGCGCACTTCTTTTATTAATGCATCCACACCGTCCGCTTCGGCTGCACCTTTGTTTAGTATGTTATTCAGATTGGTTGTCCTGGGCCCGTAACTGCCCGATGCCACAATGGCCCTGGTAGCAATGATCATTCTCGGTCCCGGTATCACTCCTTTTTCAATAGCTATTTTTAAACCTACATCACTATAGCCTGCGCCTTCTGTACCAAGATCACGCACAGTAGTAAAACCTGCTTGTAAAGTTTTATTTGCACTCACCACTGCCCGTGCAACACGTTCTGCTTCCGATTCATTCATTACCTGTTCGTCCCATTTTGTTTCATTGTAGGGATGCAGTAATAAATGTGAATGCCCTTCTATGAGTCCTGGTAACAGTGTTGTGCCTGTAAGCGAAATGGTTTTATAGGGTAGTTGCGGTTTTATATCCGACGTTTCACCCACCGCAATAATCCTGTTCTGCTGCACCAATACCGACCAATGACTATGCATGGCTTCTCCATCAAATACCCTGTCCGGTTGTAAAAGAAGGGCTGTATCCTTCATTTGCCCATGCGAACTGATGGTTACAAACAGGATAAGAACGAGTGACACCGGGTGTTTTTTCATAATGCCTAATTATGATGAAGTTAGGATAAGAACGCCGCAGCTAAAAAAAATTTGTTTATGAAAATATTCTCCTGCATTTTTGTACCACAATGAAGCATGTAACAAACAAATATTGGTGGTGGCATACAAACTCCGTTCGGGGATTGTAATGGCATAGCCAGTACTTTTTGAATAATATTCAGAGCCCCGACAGTATTTTGTCGGGGTTTTTTATTACGCAACAACGAACAGCAAAGCGATAAAAAGTGGTTTAAAAAATAAAAACTCTATCCGGAGAGGCTTATGAAGCAAATAGACTTACAGACAAAGTGTAAAAAAATACTGGCCGATGTATTTACACCGGTAGGGATTTACCTGCGGGTGCGCGACAGGTTTCGCGATACGGTATTACTGGAAAGTACCGATCACAATGCGGCAGAGAATAGCTACTCTTTTATTTGTATCAATGCGATTGCGGGTATCGAGATCAGTTCTACTAAAAGCATTGAGTTTAAATTGCCCGGTCAGCAGCCGGAGAAAGTGGCCATCACGGATACAGCAGAAGTACCTGGCCAGTTGTGGAATTTTATGCAGCGTTTTAATGTACAGATCCCGGATGCAAAAGAAGGAAAATTTGCACAGGGCCTGTTTGGGTATACCAGTTTTGATGCGGTACAATTTTTTGATACCATTTCTTTAACTACGGCCAATAGTGAACCGCCTGCCATTCCGCTGATGCGTTACAGGCTGTACCAATATGTGATAGCCTTCAATCATTTTAAAGATGAACTTTTTATTTGTGAGAACCTGATAGCCGGACTCGATAGTGATATTGATGTTGTGGAATCTTTGATAAGAAGCAAAGACGTACCCGTATTTCCTTTCCAGATCAAAGGTGAAGAGTCTTCCAATATGAGTGATGAAGATTACCGCCAAATGGTTCATAAAGGCATACAGCGGTGTTTGCGTGGCGATGTTTTCCAGATTGTATTAAGCCGGCGATTTCAGCAAAGTTTTACCGGCGATGAATTTAATGTATACAGAGCCTTACGCAGTGTAAATCCTTCTCCGTATTTATTCTTTTTTGATTATGGTGATTATAAACTGATGGGCTCATCTCCCGAAGCACAATTAATTATTCAAAACGGAAAAGCCATTGTACACCCAATTGCAGGAACCTTTAAACGAAGTGGTGATGATGAGACCGACCAGCTGATGACAGAAAAATTATTAAAAGATGCCAAAGAAAATGCGGAGCATGTAATGCTGGTTGACCTGGCCCGGAACGATCTAAGCAGGGCCTGCGATGATGTGGTGGTTAGCCAATACAGGCAGGTGCAGTATTACAGTCATGTAATTCATTTAGTGAGTGAAGTAACGGGTAAAGTGCGCAAGAACCAGAACCCTTTTGAATTGCTTGCTAAAACTTTTCCCGCCGGTACCTTAAGCGGTGCACCAAAATTTATGGCCATGGAAATTATAGATAATTATGAGCCTACGCCCCGTAGTTATTACGGTGGTGGAATTGGGTTTATGGGATTTGATGGAAGCTGTAACCATGCAATTATGATCCGTACTTTTTTGAGTAAAAAAAATACCCTCATCTACCAGGCCGGTGCCGGAGTAGTGGCTGCCAGTGTTCCGGAAAATGAATTGCAGGAAGTAAATAATAAATTGAATGCTTTGAAGAAAGCCATTGAAATAGCAGGAAGTATATAGTTCATGGCCGGTAGTCCATGGGTCATCGTAAAGAAATAATATAGCATGAGAATTTTAGTATTTGATAATTACGATTCGTTTACCTACAACCTGGTTCACCTCGTTGAAAAGATCACCCATGGTAAAGTGGACGTGTTTCGCAATGATGAATTGCCGATGGAGAAAGTAAAAGACTACGATAAAATTATCCTTTCACCCGGTCCCGGTATTCCTTCAGAAGCAGGTATGTTATTGCCTTTGATCAAAGAATATGCAGCAACCAAATCCATACTGGGTGTATGTTTAGGACACCAGGCAATTGGAGAGGCGTTTGGTGCAACACTGGTTAATTTAACATCGGTATACCATGGTGTGGCAACGCCTATAGAAGTGAAAAGTGAAAAGACAAAAGTGAAAAGTTTATTATTTGCAGATCTTCCCGACAGGTTTGAAGTTGGGAGGTATCATAGCTGGGTGGTTAGTGATGAAAATTTTCCTGAAGCATTGGAAATAACGGCAAGGGATGCTAATAATTTTATCATGGCATTGCAACACAATACTTATGATGTACAAGGAGTACAGTTTCATCCAGAGAGTGTACTTACTCCGTTGGGAGAAGTCATTTTAAAAAACTGGTTAACTATATGAACCTAGCTATTTCTTAGAATTCTTTAAATCAAGGTCAAGACAATGAAAAAAATATTACAATATTTATTCGAATACAAAACCCTTTCCCGCGGGCAGGCGAAGGAAATTTTGCATAACATGTCGCGCGGCCAATACAATGAGAGCGAGATGTCGGCATTCATTACTGTATTTCTTATGCGCAGTATTACAATTGAAGAATTACAGGGTTTTAGAGATGCATTACTGGATCTATGCGTAAAGGTTGATCTTGGCGGTGATGCACTGATGGATATTGTGGGTACGGGCGGTGATGGTAAGAATACCTTCAACATCTCCACACTGTCCTGTTTTATTGTAGCGGGTGCGGGACAGAAAGTGGCTAAGCATGGTAATTATGGCGCTTCTTCTATCAGTGGTTCTTCCAATGTGATGGAGCAGCTGGGCTATACCTTCAAAAGTGATAATGCCACACTGAAAAATGAACTGGAAACCGCCAATATCTGTTTTTTGCATGCACCTCTTTTTCATCCTGCGTTAAAAATTGTGGGTCCTATCCGCAGAAACCTCGGCGTAAGAACTTTCTTTAATATGCTTGGGCCAATGGTTAATCCTGCATCACCCGCGTTCCAGCTGGTGGGTGTATATAATCTGGAAATGGCACGTATCTATAATTATCTTTTACAGCAAACAGGCAATGCATTTACCATCATTCACTCACTGGATGGCTATGATGAGATATCGCTTACCAATGACACCAAAGTGATCACCAATGAAGGTGAAAAAATAATGACGGCTGAGCAATTGGGTAAACGAATGGTAATGGCAGAAGATATTCAGGGTGGTAATACAGTGGAAGAAGCTGCAAAAATATTTACCAAAATAATTAAAGGCGAAGGTAGCTGGTCGCAGAACGCGGTTGTATTGGCCAATGCCGCAATGGCACTGCATTGTACCGGTAATTACGGTTGTTATGAAGATGCCTATCATGCAGCAGTAGAAAGCCTTGAAAGCGGTAAAGCCTATCAATCCTTGCAAACATTAATCACGCTCCAGTAATATGAATATTTTAGACACTATCATAGCGCATAAAAGAATAGAAGTGGCAGAGCGTAAGAAGCATACTTCTGTTGCTGAATTGGAGAAAGCTAAATTCTTTTCCAGTAAAACCCTTTCACTCCGATCATTCCTGCTGGATGAAAATAGGACCGGTATTATTGCTGAGTTCAAAAGAAAATCGCCCAGTAAAGGAATCATTAATGATACGGCCACCGTGGCGGAAGTAACGGCTGCCTATGCAAAGTATGGCGCCTCCGGTATTTCTGTTTTAACGGATACAGAATTTTTTGGCGGCACTCTCGATGATCTGCTAGCCGCCACTTTTAATGATGTGCCATTGCTTCGTAAAGATTTTATGATTGATGAGTACCAGCTGATAGAAGCCAAAGCATATGGTGCAGAAGTGATCCTGCTTATCGCCGCCTGTTTATCACCGAGGGAAGTAAAAAACATGGCTGCTACTGCCAAAGGATTGGGATTGGAAGTATTACTGGAGATTCATAATAACGAAGAATTGGACCATATCTGTGAACAAGTGGACCTGGTTGGCGTTAATAACCGTAATCTTAAAACATTTGAAGTAAGTATCGATATATCGCTGGACCTGATTACTAAGATACCCAGCGAAAAACCTGCTATCGCAGAAAGTGGTATCAGCGATGTGGATACTATTGTAACTTTGCGGCAGGCCGGTTTTAAAGGGTTCCTGATCGGGGAAAATTTTATGAAAAAAGCCAGTCCTTCGGTTGCTTTTGCTGATTTTGTCAATCAACTAAAAGCAAAATAACATGCGTAGTAAAGTTTGCGGTATGACAAGTACTGACCAGGTAATGAAACTGGATGAAATGGGGGTAGCGTTTGCAGGTTTTATTTTCTATCCCAACTCTCCGCGATATGCGTACCGGTTCATGCCAAAAGCTGAGATCAAAAAAATAAAGGGAAAAAATATTAATAAAGTGGGTGTGTTTGTAAATGCCCCTGCCGAGGAAGTGCTGCAAACTGTAGATGATTGTGGTCTATATCTGGTACAGTTACACGGGGATGAAACACCAAAGTACTGTGAAAAAATTGCAGACTATGTAACTGTCGTAAAAGCTTTCCGTTTGCGTGAAGATGATAATGTGTTGTGGAAAATAAAAGATTACCAGGATATAGCCGACATGTTCTTATTTGATACGGAAGGCGTGGGATATGGCGGAACAGGAAAAAAATTCGACTGGGATGTTTTAAAGGGACTGAATATACAGAAACCCTTTTTTCTCAGTGGTGGTATCGGCCCGGAAGATATAGGCCTATTGCAGGAATTTGCCAGAGATCCCGTAGCCAAAGACCTTTTTTCAGTTGATGTGAATAGCAGATTTGAAATGTCAGCCGGTGTTAAGGATATGGATAAACTGAAAAAATTTATTGAAACAATTAAACAGCTATAAGTTTTAAAAAAAATACATGACAACAACGCAAACATATCAAAAGCCTGATCTTCAGGGTTATTACGGCAAATTTGGCGGCGCTTATATTCCGGAAATGCTGCACAGGAATGTGGAAGAACTGAAAGCAAGATATCTCGATATTATGTACGAGTCTTCTTTTCAAAAAGAGTATCAGCTATTACTGAAAGACTATGTAGGAAGGCCAACGCCTTTGTTTTTAGCAGAACGGTTGAGTAAGGAATTCAATGCGCCTATTTATTTAAAGCGGGAAGATCTTTGTCATACTGGTGCGCATAAAATCAATAATACCATCGGCCAGATTTTGCTGGCGCGGAAATTGGGTAAAACGCGCATTATCGCAGAAACCGGTGCCGGCCAGCATGGTGTGGCAACCGCTACAGTTTGTGCTTTGAAAGGAATGGAATGTATCGTATACATGGGCGAAAAGGATATTGAAAGGCAGGCGCCAAATGTGGCACGTATGAAGATGCTTGGCGCAAAAGTTATTCCAGCCCTAAGCGGTAGTAAAACATTAAAAGATGCAACCAATGAAGC
>JBBRHM010000126.1:0-10347 GCA_038222655.1 Chitinophagales bacterium
AAGACGGCTATTTAGTGTATGCGCCAACTCGACCCTTATTTATTAATTCTTTAAAGCCAAAATCGCCTGTACCAATGCAGGTCAAATTATTACAGACCATTTGCTGACGTCAGCAAAATGGTAGATATTGGTTCAGGTGCAGCGAAAAACACCAGCTATACAAAATGTATAGCTGGTGTTTAATTTTATTACCCCTATCCTACCCTTTATGCATCTCCTTCATCTTTACCATCGCCATTATCTGGCGCATATTATTTTCCATGCCTTCGGGACTGCCATCTAAGAAAATTACATTACCCTTACCCACTTCAGCAAAATTTTTAATGGCTTCTGTCCACATACTAAACAGGATCACATTGGTATCGAGATTGGCCTGCTTCATCTGCTCAGCTGCCTGGCTCATACCTTTGGCCACTTCTTCACGGAATAATGCCACACCCTGACCGCGTAATCTTGCCGCTTCCTTTTCTGCATTAGCAGATATTTTGATGGCATTACCTTCTGCTTCTGCTGCTTTTGTTTTAGTGATGAGCAAAGCCTGCCCTTCGTTTTCTGCAGCAGCTTTTAAATTATTACTGGCCACTACACGGCTCATGCTTTCCATAATTACCTGGTCGAAAGTAATATCATTGATCTGCAGATCCTGCAGATGGTAACCCCAGCTTTCCAGGGACTGGTCGATCTGTTGTTTTACAAATTCAACAATCTCCCTTCGCAGCAATAAGATCTCTGCCTGTTTCTTTGTGGCTACAAATCCGCGGATACTTCCTTCCACCGTACGTATTAATGCCTGCATCAAATCCTTATCAGTAATGAATTTGAAGGCCACGTTCTTAATAGATTCTTCATCCTGGTTAATGACAGAATAGAGCAGCATACTTTTAAAATAAACATTGGCCTGGTCAAGCGTTACCGCCTGAAACTCCAGTTCCACAGATCTGTTCTGGATACTTACTGTCTTAAAAACCTGTTCTAATAAAGGAATTTTGAAATTTAGTCCCGGACGTAAGATGCGGCGGTATTTTCCAAACATCGTTATTACAGCAATGGTTCCCTGGTTTACTGTAACCAAGCCGCTGAAAATAATAAAGAGAACTACCAGTACCCACCAGTATTCTATAAGCAAGTTCATAATTTTGATTTTTATCCAAGTTAGGAAGAATAAAAGCTAAGTCGAAATAAAGGAGTGATTATTATATAGGAGGTAGTTCTAACCTTTGCCGGAGTGAAATGAAACAAATAGAAACATACATTAAAGAATAGGAAATATAGAATAGTTCCTGTTATTTGCCTCTCGTCAGGGGTTTGCAGATTATGCTTTTTGCTCCCAAACCTGAACCAGTTCTACCAACACTTCCACCGCTTTTTTCATATCACGAACACCGATCCATTCGTGTTTACTATGAATAGCCTGCATACCGGTAAAAATATTCGGACAAGGCAATCCCATAAAACTTAAACGGCTACCATCGGTACCGCCGCGGATGGGTTCTTTGATTACGGCGAGCCCGACTCTTGCATACGCTTCTGCTGCATAAGCTGAAATATTTGGATGCAGGTCCAGTATTTCTTTCATATTCCTGTATTGTTCATGAATACTAAAACGCATAGAAGCTTTTGGATACTTTTTGATTACCTGCTCAGCCAACTCACGTAATTTATTTTCATGTAAAGGCAGCTGTGCCGTATCAAAATCGCGGATGATGAATTCTAAGGTAGCCGTTTCTGCAGATCCTTCAACGCGTAAAGGATGTACAAACCCGTTCCTGCCATCAGTAGTTTCGGGGCACCATTCTGTTTTAGGTAAAGAAGCCAGTATCTCTCCGGCAATCTTTAGTGCATTGATCATTTTTCCTTTTGCATATCCCGGGTGTGCTATCACTCCATGAATGGTGATGGTTACACCATCTGCACTAAATGTTTCATCTTCAAATGTTCCCAGTTCTCCTCCGTCCAGTGTATACGCCACATCTGCCGCCAGTTTACCAAGATCAAGTTTCGCGGTTCCTTCTCCTATTTCTTCATCGGGTGTAAATAAAATTTTTATTACCCCATGTGTAATCTCCGGATGGGTAACCAGGTAATGGGCCATATCCATAATTTCAGCTACCCCTGCTTTATCATCGGCGCCTAATAAAGTAAGACCGCTGGCAGTAATAATATCATTACCCACATGTTCAAGCAGATAAGGATAATCTTTTGTGCTGACTACCTGTATACTATCATCAGGTAAAATGATATCATTTCCTTTATAATTTTTATGAAGAATAGGTTTCACAAGGGTTCCACTGCAATCTGGCGCCGTATCAACGTGACTGCAGAAACAGATAACCGGAACTTCTTTGGTGCTGTTGGAAGGAATAGTGGCATATACATAGCCATAGCTATCCGTATGTGCATCTTCAATACCCATCAACAACAATTCCTCAACCAGTAGTTGCGATAAATCTTTCTGTTTTTCTGAACTGGGATGGGTTCCGCTCTGCGCATTACTCTGCGTATCTATCTGCACATAACGCATAAAACGTTCCACCACTGAAAAAGAATAACCGGGTAACATCATACTATTTTTTAGCAAGATAAGTGTTGTACGTCAGGCATGGAATTTCAATGGTGAGTGGTGAGTAGTCAGTAGTGAGTTTTTTCAACATAATCTGCCCCCATTCACTACTCACTACTCACCACTCACTTCACCACCCTTCCCCTTGCAAAAACTAGATTCATTTACTACTTTGTGTTGTAACCAAACTAACCCCATATGAAGAAATCCATTATCGGCGCCATAGTTGGTGGATTGCTCATTTTTATCTGGCAAACACTTTCCTGGACCATGCTTAACCTTCATTATCCTGCGCAGGGCTATACGCCTAAACAGGATTCGATCATGCATTTCCTGGATGGCAAACTCACACAAGGCGGCTACTTACTGCCATCCTATCCTAAAGGAACTTCGTTTGAAGAAATGACTAAGTCAGGTGAGAAAATGCAGGGTAAGCCCTGGGCATTTATCCAATATCATTCTGCATACAATGCCACCATGAATGATATGTATATGAACATGATCCGCGGTTTGTTAGCCACTATTATTATGGTATGGCTGCTTTGCTGGATACTTGGCAAATGGACAAGACCCGGTTTCCTAAATATTTTCATTGCCTGCATTTTCACGGGTCTCATTGTATTTATTAATGAACCCTATAATACCTATATCTGGTATAAAATATTCGATGTGCGCGCACACCTTATTGATGCATTGGCCAGCTGGGGGCTCTGCGGCATCTGGCTGGGGTGGTGGCTGAGGAGAAAATAGTTTATGATCTGGCATTTGTGGCCTGTTGTTTTTACGCAAAAGAGCCTGATGAAATTTCATCAGGCTCTTTTGCAATATTTTCTCTCAACTCCAAACTATAAACTCCAAACTCCAAACTAAAAAATCGCTATGGCATTATTATCAAAGGCTTGCTGCCACTGATTTCTACCAGTTCGAGATCAAAAGTCAGATCTTCGCCTGCCAGTGGATGGTTGGCATCCAGTATTACTACTTCGTCTTTTACTTCTATTATCACAACGGGGAAATTTTGTCCTGAACCATTACTCATATTTAGTTGCATACCTTCTTCAGGTACCATATCAGCGGGAAAACGTTCTTTAGGAAACTCCATAATCATATCTTCCTGCTTAGGCCCGTATGCTTCATCTGCAGGTATCGTAACCGTTTTCTTTTCACCAACTGTCATACCTGTAACGCCTGAATCAAAACCGGGAATCACCATTCCTCCCCCTACTTCAAACTCAAGTGGCTCGCGCCCGTCGGATGAATCGAATATAGTACCATCCGTTAATTTGCCATGATAATGAACTTTTACTTTATCCCCTTTTTTTACCTGTTGCATAGTTACTTTTTGTTATTGAATAATTTGGAGGCCGGCGGTATTTCTTTTTTTATCTAATTGCGCCTGCAGGTAGGCAGGCCGCACCCTTCAACAGAAGGAATACTATTCAACAAAAAAGAGCCACCATTTCCGGCGCCAAAAGTACAATCCTAATTTAAGAACGGGCAAGTATTTTTAGTTAACTTTCATCCCAAACCCTGTTCATATGATAAAATTGTGTCTTGCATCAATACTGGCTCTTTCTACCTTCCTTTTTTTTAGCACAAAAGGACTTTCCCAGTCCATCCATTCTTCCCATCAAAAAACGGTTATCCTTCCCGCAGCTTACCGTACACAGGTGTACCTGCCTTTATTAAAGGGCAAAAGGATAGGCATATTTGCTAACCATACCGCCACTATTGGCAATAAACACCTGGTTGATACCCTGCTTTCCCTTGGCATTACTATAACCAAAGCATTTGGCCCCGAACATGGCTTTCGCGGAAAAGCAGATGCTGGTGAAAAAATTGAAAACTATATTGACCCCACCACTGGTATCCCCGTAATATCACTCTATGGAAAAAAAAGAAAGCCCAGCCCGGAAGACCTGGCCGATGTTGATATCCTGCTCTTTGATATACAGGATGTGGGTACCCGCTTTTACACGTATATCTCCTCTCTGCAGGAATATATGGAAGCGGCCTTTGAAAACAGTAAACCATTGTTGATACTGGACAGGCCAAATCCCAACGGATTTTATGTTGACGGCCCAGTACTCGATACCGCTTATAAAAGTTTTGTGGGCATGCAACCCATACCCATTGTATATGGCATGACCATGGGAGAATATGCTTTTATGTTAGCGGGTGAAAGATGGCTGAGTGAAAAAGCAAATACTAAAAATGACTACTACAAACGCGCAAATAATTCAAAGGATACCTTGTTCCATTTTCAGGTTATCAAATGTGCTAACTATACACATTCGAGTAAATATATATTACCGGTAAAACCTTCACCTAACTTACCCGATATGGGATCGGTGTATTGGTATGGGAGTACTTGTTTATTTGAAGGCACTATGCTAAGTGAAGGAAGGGGCACCGACCACCCCTTCTGTATATTTGGCCACCCTTCTTTACCCAAAAATTTATTTGCCTTCACGCCCACCAGCCGCGATGGCGCCAAAGAACCCAAACTTAAAGATCAATTATGTTATGGATGGAACCTCTATGACAGTAACCAGGAAGTGCTAAAAAAAGTGGATAGAAAAGTTCAGCTAAAATACCTGTTGGAAGCCTACAGGTTATTTCCTGATAAAGATAATTTTTTCAGAAAATCAAAATCTGGTAAACCCACTGATTATTCATTCAATCTTCTGGCGGGCAGTAATGAATTGATGGAACAATTAAAAGCCGGTAAAACAGAAACCCAGATCCGCCAAAGTTGGGATCCGAAATTGTCTGCATTTAAAAAAATCAGGAAAAAATATTTGTTGTATGCAGATTTTAACTGAGTATGACCGCCTTGGTTTATAGCATTTGATTTTTTTTAAATTATGCAACAACTTTACTGCTATTGTGTCTGAACCATTATACAATGTAACCATTTAACCACGGCAATATTTACCTTTACTTCATGTCACTACCCAACCTAAAGATCATCTTCATGGGCACGCCCGACTTTGCCGTGGCTTCATTGGATGCGCTTGTGCAGGCAGGTTGTACTATAGTGGGCGTAATTACTGCACCGGATAAACCAGCAGGGCGAGGTATGAAACTTACAGAAAGTGCTGTAAAAAAGTATGCCATTGAAAAAGGCCTGCACATTTTGCAACCAGAAAAATTAAAGAACCCCAATTTTATAACAGAACTCCGTTTATTAAGAGCCGATCTGCAGATAGTAGTCGCTTTCCGCATGTTACCGGAAGTGGTATGGAATATGCCGCCAATGGGTACGGTAAATTTACATGGATCTTTATTACCCCAATACCGCGGTGCCGCTCCTATTCACTGGGCGGTGATTAATGGTGAAACAGAAACCGGTGTTACCACGTTTGCCCTTAAACATGAAATTGATACGGGAAATATTCTGTTACAAGAAAAACTGCCCATCGGTAAAGATGAAACAACCGGTGAAGTGCATGACAGGATGAAACAAATAGGCGCGGCTTTACTGGTAGAAACAGTAAAAGGATTAGCTGAAAACCACTTGAAAGGGGTAGACCAGTCGGCCGGTGGAAATTGGCAACCGGCAGCATTAAAACATGCACCGAAATTATTTACAGAAACCTGCCAGATACATTGGAACAACAGTGCTGAAAAAATTCATAATTTAATACGCGGTCTGTCACCCTTTCCCGGCGCATTAACCTTGCTTGATGAAAAAGTTCTGAAAGTATTCCGTAGTAAAAAAGAACTGTCTACACACGACTATACTATCGGTAAAGTTTTTTCTGATGGAACAACATTCTTGAAGTTTTCCTGCACAGACGGATATATTCATATCCTCGATATGCAGCTCGAAGGAAAGAAAAGAATGGTGGTGGCAGATTTTCTGAGGGGATACAGAACTATAAGTTATTAACTCTCTTTTTAATCAAAACACGGTCGATCATGTTATAACTGCTTATTTTTTGTTTCAGTTCCGTCAATTCAACCACACCCTGTTTTCGCCACAATTCTTTCCCATTCCTATAGATAATAAAAGTAGGCAGGGCATCCACTTTCATAGCTTTCATCACATCAATATCAATACCGCCATCCACTTTTAAAAGTGAGAACTGATCTTTCATATCCTTTTGCAACTGATGCAACACCGGTTTCATTTTTACACAGGGCGGGCACCATTCTGCAGTGAAATCTATCAGTACTATATCCGCTGATTTTGTAAATGCTTTGTATGTATCTATTGATAATTGTTCTTTACTATTCATTGATACTACAGGTTTGCCTTCCAGTTTCCAGGCAGTTAATCCACCTTTCATGTTTTGTACATCTGTGAAACCTTTCTCCAGTAACCATTTGGCGGCCTGTCCACTACGCATACCCGATGCACAGTAAACAAGCAGCGGCTTATTTTTATCAAGGTATTGGATGCGATCGCTAAACTGTGGCTTATTGAGCCAATCAGCCTGCAGAGAGTTTTTAATATGTCCGGACTGGTATTCACCGGCAGTACGTACATCCAGTATCTGCGGGTGTTGTGTCTGTATTCTTTTTTCAAAATCAGCAGTGGCTATACCATCTTGTGCTACGAGGTATTGGCAGCAGAATAAGCTTACGATTAAAAAAAGGCTTATGGTTTTTTTCATATCATTTGGTATTATTCGAAGTAAGTAACGGTAACTGTAAATTTTGTGTCAGTAATACCCAATGTTGCCGCAGCAGAATTACTCATACGCAGCAACAGCCCATTTGCCCCTTTTGTTTCCTGCAGGGGCCCAAGTACTTTGGCGCAAACACTTTTATTATTTGGGGCAGTAATCCGAACAATCGTTTCAGGCGCCACATCATTGATTAATATATAATACTTGTGATCTGTCCACCCGCTGATGGTTTTAAAAGTAGCTGCATCGCCAGAATGAAATTGCTGCGATAATTCTTTTGCATGCTGTGAATAGGGTATTGAAAAATAACCTTCGTCCCCTTCTTTTGGAACATAGGCAGTTAGTAAGATCTCTTTGGGAGGAGGCTCTGCAACCTTTATTGCTACGGGTTTTGTAACCACAGTCGTTGGTTTAGACAATGGATCAACCGGTTCTTTTTTATCAGCCTTTTTTTCTGGTACAGAAGAGGGTTTTACCGGTTTATTTTCACTTACAATAATATCAGTCACTTTTTTTTCTTCGGCAATATGCGCATTCAACATATAGCCAATGATCAGCAGCTGCCCGTCTTTCACAATATCCGTTTTAAGGCTGTTCCATTCTTTTAAGGTAGCCAATGGTATATTGTTGATTTTGCTAAGGCGGTATAAATTATCTCCTTTCTCAACAAGATGATACACCGGTGCGCTATTTTCTACTTTTGTATGTACCATGTTATATTGAGACAAGGGAATTTTAATTTGTGCACCCTTTGATAAAACGGTACTTGCCTGCAAACCATTGTACGTTGATAGCCTGGTAACAGATTGCCCGAACTGATTGCTAATCGTTTGCAAAGATTCTTCTCCAATAATGGTATGTACTACATACTGGTCGGGAAATTTTCCCATGATCACTAATTTTTCCTGTGCGGAAGCGGCCAGACTAAACAGGCAGGCAAATAACCAGGTAAATTTTTTCATAGTGTTTTGATCGATTACAGCGTAAAATTACTCTTTTAATATTCTCCATTCAGCCGGATAATAGTTATTGATACGGTTGGGCAAAACTTTTACCCACCCTAATGGTAATCCACCATGCCTGATCAGGTTCCATCCAGTTTTCCCACCTGGCAGCAGTTCTTTTTTTCGAAGGTATTTTAATGCTTCTTCAACTGTAAATTCTATACTAACCATCGCATCCAAAGGCAACAGACTTAACGCTAGTTCGTGAGAAGGAATAAGGTCCTTCCCTTTCAGGGTGGCTATCTCAACACCTGCCTTTTTTATATACAGGCATTGAGCAAGCAGGCGCAGATCTGCTAACCATTCTGTTTTAATGGCCCTTACCGCAGCTGCTGGCTTAAATAAAGAATACGGCTGCGGTATATTAATAAAATGATTTACCTGCTCACTTTCCTGTTTGGAAGGCAGGAGAAGGGATTGTTCTTTCAGGCGCACAAAACGCGTTCCGGATTTTTTTTGAAATACGGCGATAAAAAGACCTTCACCTTTTACCTGGTCGGGATAAAACCGATAGCCAAATCCGCCGAGTAAAGGTGATATCGTTTCCACAATACCCCATTCCGGCGGTAACGGTATACGGATATTTTCCATCTCCATTTCTGCCAGCAACCAGTCCGAAATATTTTCATTTTCATCAGGTGAATAGGAACAGGTTGAATAAATTAGTATGCCCCCTTCTTTCAATGCCGGCAATACATCTGCCAGAATCCTTTGCTGTCGCTGGCTGCAGAGTTGCACATTGGCTTCACTCCATTCTGTAACGGCAGCGGGGTCTTTACGAAATAAACCACTACCGCTGCAGGGTGCATCAATTACCATCACATCAAAATAGCCTGGTAAAGAGGAAAAATGTGAGGGATCATTATTCGTAACGATCACCTGATCACTACCCCATTTGGTTATATTTTCTACCAGTACAGAGGCACGCTGTTTAATTACTTCGTTAGCTATAATTAATCCATCAGGAAAAAAAGAAGCCAGTAACGTGCTTTTACCTCCCGGCGCCGCACAGAGATCCAATATTTTTTTTTTGGTATCTGTACCGATAACTTCTTTCAAAACATGCCACAGAAACATGCTGCTTGCTTCCTGCACATAATAGGCGCCTGCATGCAACAAGGGATCTAATGTGAAGGAAGGACGATTGGAAAGATACCGCCCCAACGGGCACCAGGGTATCTGGACCATGGACCATTGAGCATGAACAATTGACGGTTTAAGAGGATTTAGCCGTATCGATGTTACCTGCTCCCCTGATGCATGTACTTCTTCAAAAGCCTCGCGGTGAAACCCTTTGACAGATTCGAGTGAGGTAAGTAATGATGAAGGAAGAGGCATATACAGTTAAGCGTTAGAAGTTAGGCGTAAATCAGAACCGGATGGAAAAATGTTGTTTTACTTTATTTTCTTGCCTGAAAAAAACAAGGCCGATAAAGAACAGGTCGATACTAAGCGTAACCCGTTTATCCATCCTGATCTCTTCCCATGCCTGTTCCATTTCCTTACTCCAGTGAATATCATCAAAGATCAGCACGCTATGTTCCTGCATGGCGGGTAATAACGCATGATAGTACCGAACCGTTGGTTCATAGCGATGGTTGCCGTCAATAAAAGCCAGGTCTATTTTACCCGCTTGCTTTACGGTTTCGGGCAACGTATCATCAAAATTGCCTTGCACAAGGCGGATATTGTTTAGTTGCAGTTTGTGAAAGTTTGCTGCTGCTACTTCAGCAACAGTTACTGCACCTTCCATTGTTATCACTTTTGAACAGGCTTTTGCTGAAGCCAGGTAGGCCGTAGTAATGCCAAGTGAGGTTCCTAATTCAAGAATAGTGGCGGGCGCGTAATGATTAACGATACGAAAAAGTAACTGGCCAAATTTGCGCGGTTTAAGCGATGAGGCGGCAATAGCTTGTATGCTGCGTGTATTTGTTGTTGTTTTTCTCGAGCCGGCACCAAAATCTTCAAGGGTTAATTCCCGGGTATCAGACAATAATTTTTCGCGGAGTTCTTCAATAGATCCATACGCATAAAAATGACGGTCATCATTGAGTACTTTACTGATAAACTCAAATACAAACGGAGAATGTACACCATGGCCTTTCCCATTGGATGCCTTCCAATAATATTTCAGGTAACGTATTCC
>JBBRHM010000127.1:0-10308 GCA_038222655.1 Chitinophagales bacterium
TGACATAGACCGCCAGTTTTCTTACGGGAACCTGTTAAAACAAATTACCCTGCAACTGGAGCAGAAACAGGAGTTGTCGGCCAGGAGATTACAGCAAGAACAAAAACCACAAGTGGATAGAAGTTTTTCGCGCCATTCAAGTCTGCTTGAAGAACTCCTGAAATCAGAACGAAACTACGAGCAGACACCCCATGAATTACTGAAAAAGAAACGTATAAACAAACAAAACGGATTAAGTATATGAGTCAAGAATTAATGGGAAGCAATGGTAGAAAGCTTTGAGAACCTAAAGGTGCTCGTAATAGCAAATGCCACCAGCAAACCGCAACCGGTTGATCTTTCTCCAATATTAAGTGCAATAAGCGCTTTGAAAAAGGATATGTTGGATCTTCCTGACAAGCTTTCTTTACACACCAAAAAGCTGGCGGAACTAGAAGTTAATATGGCTTCATTGCAGCAACAATTGAAGGTGCCCCTAAACAATACAATAGAACACAAACACCATCTTCATAAAGGGATATGGGTATCGGCTGGCTTGTTGGTCATATCAGTGCTTTTGTTATGGGGCTGGTTGAATACTTATAGCAGATTGGAATCGTATCAAGGGAACGATAGTAAGTACCGCTATTTTAAGGTATACGGCAACCAGAATCTAATTAAGTTTTGTGCCCAAACAGACAGTTTTTATTTGAAAGATAAGTCGGGTTTCAGGGATGGGGTTGAGCAGGAGGAACAGCGTTTGTTTCGGCAGTTGGAGTTGAATCGTCTGGCGGGGGAAAAGGAAAGGGAAGCAAAGACCCTGCGAGAGCAGGCTGGCCGCAAATAACTCAGCCTTGTAGTTTTTCAATCTTCATTCATAAAAAGACTTTATTAGAATTCTATTTATAAATTTCCGGTTTATAAGGGTTAAAGGTTAAATTATTTGCAAATTAAAGTCAGCTCGGAAAGCATCCAAAAAATGGAAAACAGCCAAACAAAGATATCCTTGTTCAGGTCCCTTTTCAAAGGACGGGAGGATGTTTTTGCTACACGGTGGGAGAAGGATAAAAAGAGCGGGTACATGCCAGCCTATTTTTTCGATCCATATCTTTTCCGGGCGTATAAAATGAAGGGCGGCACTTTTCACAATTATCCTGATAAGTCTTACCTCTTGTTGACTGATCAACAGATTGCAAAGCATCTCAACGGAGATCATTTAATTGGATTATATCCGCTACTGCCTGATAATACCTCTTGGTTTATTGTGGCAGACTTTGATGAAGGAAGCTGGATTGAATCTGCACAGAAGTTTATTGGCGCCTGTAATGAAGTTGGTATTTCGGCATATCTTGAACGTTCTCGTTCCGGCAACGGTGGGCATGTTTGGATATTTTTTGAGAACCCATTCCCGGCGTATAAAACCAGAAAAATAATATTATCCTTACTTACTTCATCGGGAATTGTATCTCCATTTGACAAGAACACCAGCTTCGATAGACTATTTCCTAATCAAGACTATCTTTCAGGAAAGGGTTTAGGCAATCTCATTGCATTACCATTAAATCGTGTTTCGTTAGAGCAAAATAACAGCTGTTTTATAGATGCTGTTACATTAGAACCTCACGCCGATCAATGGCTTTTTCTTAAACAAATAAAACGGGTATCTGTAGAGCGGTTAGAAACGCTGTTTTCTGGATTGGGAATTATCCTTCAACCAGAATGTAATGCGGATGGCCTTACCATTACTTTAAAAAATAAAGTTCAATTAAATCGGAATGCCATTCATTCCGTGGTATTCAATTTTATAAAGGAAGAGCTGAATTTCCTGAGCACCGAATTTATTATCAAAAAGAATAGCGGTAGGAATACATTCGGTACTGAACGTTATTTCCGATTCATTGAAGAGCAAGGCAATCATATTCTTTTGCCTAAAGGGTTTATTGGGAAGTTGATCCGCTTTTGCAGAGAAAATTCTATACACTATAATTTCATAGACCAAAGAAAATTGCATGGCCCGGTACCTTTTTTATTTCAGGCAACATTGCGGCCTTATCAATTGGATTGCATGGAAATAATTCAGAAAAAGGATATGGGTGTGATAGTTTCCCCACCAGGTTCTGGCAAGACAGTGATTGCCTTGAAAATTGTTGCAGAAAAACAACAGCCATCATTAATTATTGTACACCGCAAGCAGCTTGCATCACAATGGATGGAAAGAATTGAAGCCTTTTTGGGCATACCACAAAAAGACATCGGTAAAATAGGGAATGGAAAGACAAAAATTGGAAAGCAAATTACCGTCGCAACAATTCAAAGCATGGCAAAAGCTGATCTGGATAGTTTAACGGATTTATTTGGATTAATTATTGTTGATGAATGCCATCATATACCGGCTGAAACATTTCGCAATACTATTGGAAAATTCAATTCACGTTATCTTTACGGGCTAACTGCAACACCATTCAGAAAATACAATGATGGAAAGCTGATCTTTATACATATCGGAGATATAATTGCAGAAATCCATCCTAATGAACTTTCAGGTTTAAATCACCCTGAAATAATTATCCGCAATACACAATTAGATGTTCCTTTTAATGCAAGGACAGACCGGTTTGAAACTTTATCCAAGATATTGATACATGATTCGGAACGAAATAAGCTGATACTGAAAGATGTGATAAACGAATTAAATAAAGGACGAAAGGTTGTAATTCTTACTGAAAGAAAGGAACATATTGATAGCCTGGAGCAATACCTTAAACAATCATTTGAAACGGTAACACTGAGTGGGGATGACTCGGATAGCAGCAGAAATATCAAATGGAAACTATTGAAAGCCGGTAACTACCAGGCACTTATTACTACCGGACAATTTTTTGGAGAAGGATCAGATTTACAAAATGTTCAGTGCCTGTTTTTAGTTTATCCTTTTTCTTTTGAGGGTAAGCTGATTCAGTATATTGGAAGAGTGCAACGCTCCGAAATTAGCCCGATTATTTATGATTACAGAGATATTAAAATTGATTACCTGAACCGGATGTTCCTGAAAAGAAATGTGTACTACCGGAAGCTGGAAAAACAGCGGACATTATTTGATCTGCCTACAGAGGAAAACATTGCTTCGCCGAAATCAATTTATGAAGAAGGAATTATAGAAAGGACTGTCAAGGTTAAGATAGAAGATTTGGAATTTCTTTACGGAAGCTTTCGGTTCCAGCATAAGATACCTGAACATTCGGAAGAATTAATTTTCGATATTGAAAACCTGAATATACGTCCAGAGTTTGAAGTGCTAAAGCCCTATTTTGAGAAGTTTTTCAAATCAAAATCAATAGCTGTTGATATTTCAGTGGTCATAGATAAACAACAAATTATTACTGCTTTGTCTGCAAGCTCATCTGATCTTGAGAAACTGAACAATGAAGTAGTGGAAAGCGTTCGGTTTCGTTTTGTTGAAAAGAACTTTTTTGGTAAAAACCTTCCGGTGGAGCTAAAGGGTTTAAGTAAAGATCTTAACAACGGAACAGGGAACAATATATATGAATCAGGCGAAGAACTGCTTTCGGATGTTTTGAGCAAAGGAAATTACAGGCATCAAATGCAGTTGCATTATTTGGCGGAGCAACATGAAGAGGGGGTATTAAAGATCCGTTTTGTATTAAGCCCGTTTGCTTTCGTCTTTTTACTGATAGGTAATGAGCAATACCATATTGTAATGGAAACATTAGATACAGAGGAAGCTACCTATATTTGGCATTTGCCCAAAAATATCAGCGCACTAAAACAGCGGGTTATGGAAATTGATAAGCAGCTCAGCAAAATCCGCAACCATGGTCGACAAGCATTTTTGGAAACTAATCCTGCAGATTTCAGTAAAATAATACATGATTATTCCGACGAGCGTAAAGGATTTGTTCTATGGAAAGATGCATTGGAGGAAAGGCGTTTTTAGATGAATGGAATTATTAGATTGTTCCTAGAATCGTTTTTGGCGTGCAAATGACTGTGTTTTTCTGACCCTAAGTTTGACTAAAATTTAGCTAAAGTCTGTCTAAGTTTAACTAAATAGGTTATGTTAACCAGGTGTTCTTTTCCAGATTGGCTTTCTTTGTGTTTCAGTATTTAAAATAGAATTATCTTTTTTGACATTCCATAGAGCAGCAATAAAAGGGTTTGTATCGGCAGTTGGTGCTAAATCGTCTGGCAGCGGAAAATGAAAGGGAGTTAAAGACCCCGCGGGAGCAGGCTGGTCGCAAGTAATTCGGTTCGGTTCGCTTGCCCAGAGAAGATATTTAATTAAGTTTGACTTATGGCACTTCCTATTAATATCGATGACTTGATACACGGCAAGACTGTAGAATGGGACAGGATTGAATTTAAGGAAAGCTGGAATCCAGAAAATGTTCTTAGAACGATTTGTGCCTTTGCTAATGATATGAATAATTGGGGTGGAGGATATATTATTATTGGAATTGAAGAAAGGGACGGTATACCGGTATTGCCACCCAAAGGAATACAGCCTAATCAGGTTGATAAGATTCAAAAGGAATTATTGGGTCTTACTCATAAAATCGATCCTTATTACTCTCCAGTTACCGAACCCGTTATTTTCCAAAATGCTTTATTATTTGTAATATGGGTACCTGGCGGGCAGGCGAGACCATATAAAGCGCCTCAAACACTGCCCAATGGAGATAAGGTATATTTTATCCGAAATGGATCTTCCACAGTTCGAGCAAACCATTCAAGTTTAAAGCAGCTGATGGAAATGGCGGCTACCATCCCGTTTGATGATCGTGTGTGCCACCAGTCAACACTTGCTGACCTTGACCTGGGATTGATAAGGGAATTTTTACAAGATATTAAAAGCGACTTGTTTGAAAATTCAGCAAGTATGCCAATAAGTGATCTTTGCAGACAGATGCAAATTGTATCTGGCCCGGAAGAATATATCAGGCCAATAAATGCAGCCATCTTATTTTTTAATAAGCAACCCGAACGTTTTTTTAAAGGGGCTTTTGCAGAACTGGTACAATTCAGCGATGAAACAGGAACTACATTCACGGAAAAGAAATTTACCGGTCCCATTCATCACCAGATTCGGGATATACTTCTTTTTTTTAAAGCTAATATTATTGTTGAAAAAGTAATAAAGGTACAAGGAACCGCCAGGTCAGATCGGTATTTTAATTATCCCTATGAGGCATTAGAAGAAGCCTTGGTTAATGCGTTTTTTCATAGAAGCTACGAGCATCAGAGTTCTATAGAGATTAATATACATACAGATAAAATTGAAATTTTAAGTTTCCCCGGTGCATTACCTCCTGTTTCAAATGAATCCCTGAAATTGTTAAGGGTGGTAGCCAGGGATTACCGTAATCGTCGAATTGGAGATTTTTTAAAAGAATTGAACCTGACTGAAGGCAGGGGAACTGGGTTTCCTAAAATTCGCAGTGAATTAAAAAAGAACGGTTCACCGGAACCGGTCTTTGAAATGGATGTTGACCGTGTTAGTTTTTTAGTAGTACTTCCGGTTAATCCTCATTTTCTTCCTGAAAACCCATCTTATCCATCGTCAGATAATGGCGATAAAAATCACTTGGATATTTTGTTATTCTGTATTACCCCAAAGTCAAGAGCAGAAATTTTTAGCAAGATTGGCGTTACTAACCAGTCCAGTAATTATAGTCGTTTTATACAACCATTGATCGAAAGCGGTTATCTCGAATTAAGCATACCCGAAAAACCTACCAGCAAACGCCAACGCTATCAAACAACGGAGGAAGGTAAAAGACTCCTTGGGTAATTATCAACAGGAGTACCTAAGATTATACCTAAGATAAACCATTGATAATCATAAAAGTAGATAAACATCAGTGGATAACTAACTAAGACACTAACTAAGATGCATTTCCTAAAAATTGAAGCGTATTACGCACAATAAACCACCTTATCGCCTGTCCCATTGTTCTTTAAGCAACTTGGCATGATCCGCCGAATTCAGCTTAATGTATTTCAGGAAGGCTTTCTCGGTTTTGTGTCCGGTAATGGCCATGATGGTAAGCGAAGGCGTTCCGGCCAGAAATTCATTGGTCGCGAAACTTCTCCGGGCGGTGTGAGTCGTTAGCATTTGCCACTTAGCGTAGCTTGTTTTATTGTTAACTCCCTCCTTAGTAATACTTTTTAAAAATGTTTTTTTAAGTCCGGGTATCAGCTTGCCGATATCCTTTAAATAATCGTTCGTTTTCTGATTGCTTAATGGTACTGGAAACTTGCCATTATATTTTTCCAATAACCCAACAATAGATTTATGAATAGGAATGGTAACCGGTGAACCGGTTTTGGTCTGGTTTATCTGAATATAGCCACCCCTGATATTCTCAGGAGTTAAAATGGAATAGTCGGAATAACGCAGGCCTGTATAACAACCAATTAGAAAAAGATCGCGTACCCGTTCCAGTTTTGGCTGATCTGACATGTCGTGGTTTTTCAATTCTTCTAATTCCGCCTTGTCTAAATAAATACTGTCCGATTCCTCACGAAGGACAATAAATCGTTTTGTTTTAAATGCTGTATTAGCCGTTAAATGCAGGTCCAAAGCTTCAGTCAGGATAAGTTTTAATATCTGTATGTCTTTACCAACGCTGTTACTGGCAAGCTTCTTCTCTTTGATAAGGTATTCGGTAAAATCATTATAAAAATTCAAATCAATATTATCGAAGGTGATTTTTGTACTGTACTGCTTCTGAAAGTCTTTTAAGTGACTAAGTGCGGTAACATAAGTCCTGATTGTATTAGGATTTATTACAGTGCCGGTTAATGGATTCAGTCTAATACCAGCCTTTGATTGATCTATGATTTTTTGAAAGAAATCAAAAAAGGTAATTGGCGGCTGCTTTTCAACACGTTCAAGCTTGGTATCAACAGCCACTTTTAATGTTTGCAAGGAAGGTGGCACGCCTTCGGAGGCATTTGTCAACTCCCAGAAAGTTTTGTCTACAACTTTCTTAAGCGTGTCGAGATAACGGTTGAGTTCCAGATGGTTTTCAACTTTTGCAACTGGTTTGATCCGCTGTTTTTTATTATCCCAGAAAGCGGGAAGAATCTTGATTCTGGTTGCATACTTATACCGCTCTCTTCTACTGAATAAACGAAGAATGATTGGTGTACCCGTTGTACTTTTGGGTTGCCTCAGATAGAAATTTGCGTGAACCATACAGTACGTTTCCTTGTACCATAAAATTACGGGATCGAACCCAAATGAGGGCTAAAATCGGGGGACACTTTTGTATTATTTCGTTAAATTGTACAAAACACAGCTAAACACAAAATCCTCTGAAATGCTTACTGTTAAAGGATTTTAGCTAAACATAAATTAACGTGAGTAAAGTTAGGTTCGATTTTTTTAGTCCGGCCCACACCACAACTAAAAACCCCAGAATCCGCGTCGAGCGGGCATTCTGGGGTTTTTTAATGCTTCGAATGCGGCTGGGTGGCCGCAGACAAGGCCTCTTTTAAGTTTTCAAATATTATCCAGCTGGTTGGACTACTTCTATTTTAATGGACCAATCAATAAGAAGATTTTCTATCTTGTAATCCCCCATTATATTAAAATAATTCATCCCAAACTTAGCTGAATGGAATCCGTACAAGGAATTGTTTACATACTTACCAATCCGGCACTCCCTAATATGATAAAATTAGGTATGACAACGGTTGAGGATGTTAAACAAAGAATGGCCCAGTTATATACGACGGGTGTTCCTTTACCATTTGAATGTGTTTACGCCGCCAAGGTCCCCAATCATGAAAAAGTGGAAAAGGCATTGCATATAGCTTTCGGCCCGGATAGAGTAAACCCCAAAAGAGAATTTTTTGAAATTGATGCGACACAGGCAATTGCTATCATTAAACTGATGGAAATAGAAGATGTAACGCCAATGGTTGCAAATGAAAAGGAAGTTGTAGACGAGGTCGACAGGGAAGCTGGAGTAGCTTATGCAAAAAAGAAGCGACCACGGTTTAGTTTCGGAGAAATGAATATTCCAGTTGGAAGCGAATTGGTATCTGTAACTAATGGAGAGTTAGTAAAAGTAGTAAGCGACAGAACTGTTGAATTCCGCGGCGAAGAAACATCTTTAACTAATGCTACAAGAGTTATATTAGACAACAGCTATCATGTTGCCCCTGGACCATATTGGACTTTCAATGGAATTCTTCTTCGAACAATTTACAATCAAACCTATCCATTCAACGAATAGAGCATGGCAAAATTCATATACGGGACGGAAATCAACTTGGCTCTCGAGGGCCTCATTAGTGGAGCTGATGAGTATATCTGGTTTGTATCGCCTTATATAAAGCTTCATGAGAGAATAAAGCTGGAGCTTAAAAAAAGAAAAGAAGACGACAACCTACGAATCGTCATTGTCTTTGGTAAAAATGAATATAATCCCGAAAAAAGTATAAGCGCAGACGATATTGATTTTCTTTCAGAATTTCCAGACATTTCAATTTGTTACGAAAAGAATCTGCATGCGAAGTATTACGCTAGTGACAAGTTTTCTATGCATTTAAGGGCAATGATCTATTAAAGTGCCGTGAACTAGCCGTAAAATATTATTGGGAAAGGCATGAAGGGTTTTTGCGCAACCCAAAATATTTTTTACCATTCGCATCTCCTGAAAACTTTATTAAAGGTAAAAATGCTGCTCATAGCTTAAACTTAGAAATTGTTGAAAGTGCCTCACAAGATGATTGCCCTTTAGAATGCATTTTAGGGTCGGATATGGAGAAAGAGGGGCAAGAAATACAGCGAGAGGTATTTACAACCTTAGGGCTGCCGCTCGATGACCAATTTTGGACATTATTGAGCCACTCGCACCAAAATTTCAACGCTTGGTATGAGTTTACGAGGAAATGGAAATTCAATAACAATCATCAATAACGAAGTTGAAAATGGCAAAACTTACTATATGCTAGATATTAATTGTTTGTATAGCGATGACGAATTGTATGTGTTGGTACAATGGCCCACTGTGCAGGAGCTAATGGAATACAACTGGTTTTATAAAGAATGTTATTTGCACCAGGCTATGGAAGGGCAGGAATATTTAAACTCTGCCTATTTTGTACCGCTTGCAAGGTTAAATGAAATTGAGTGAAACTTCTATACTTTTTTGCCATTAATGCGCGCGGATCTGTACACTGAGGGTTTCAAAAAAGGACTAAGCCCGCAGCGGCAGGTGAAGAAGAGCGATTATATGCTGATAATTAGAGAGTGTAGGTTTTTTTTTATCGATGCAAGATTTATAAAAGGTTGTTCTTAAATTGAGCAAAACGAAAAGTTGACATGGCAAATATTTATGCTATAATATTGATTATCAACTAACTTTGAGTAAATTCATAATGTCCTTGATGGGCCTTTTGTTTTTACTTTTTCTAAACACCCTGAGCCCCAAATGTTTTAATTGACTAAATCGTAGCTTATACAAGTGAAAACAGACGAAATCGAGTTCAAACACTTTCCTACAACAAGATATCAGGGAAGTAAAAGAAAAATATTACCGTTAATTCATTCCGTCTTTAAAGACATAGAATTTAATACTGCTCTGGATGCTTGCGGGGGGAGCGGCAGTGTGAGTTATCTTTTAAAGAAGATGGGTAAACAGGTAACTTACAATGATAAATTGAAGTTCAATTTTCTTATCGGAAAAGCAATAATTGAGAATGGCCAAGAACTTCTAAGCGATACAGATGTCAATAAAATACTGAAACAACCTTCAAAGCGAAATTCGAAAGAAGTTATTTCTAAAATATTTGATGGCATCTATTATTTAAAAGATGAAAATCAATGGCTCGACAGGGCAATGTCAAACATTGTATCTATGGGAGGATATACGGGAAAAACATTAGAATATAAAGTTGCATTATCCTACTATGCATTATTTCAATCGTGTTTGATAAAACGTCCTTTTAATCTGTTCCACAGAAATAATTTATCAGTGCGTACAAATGATGTTAAGAGAAACTTTGGCAACAAAGTTACTTGGGAGCGGACATTTGATTCATATTTTTTGCGTTTTGTAAATGAAGCAAACAATTTAATATTTGATAATGGAAAAAAATGTAAATCCATAAATGAATCAATTTTGAATATTGATCCTTATGGATATGATCTTGTTTATATTGATCCACCGTATATCCGAAAGGATGGATCAAACGAATCATCTAACTATCTAAAATGCTATCATTTTCTTGAGGGTTTGTCCAATTATAAAGAGTGGTCTAAACAAATTGATTTTTCCAGCAATAATCTTAGATTAA
>JBBRHM010000128.1:0-10038 GCA_038222655.1 Chitinophagales bacterium
AGTGGGCATTGTGATACCAAGTCGGCGCATCAATTCTTTGCGTGTTATTAGTAATTCATCTTCTTTAACAGTTACAACGGAGCCAGTAATAAATCTTTGGAGTTCATCAGTTGTTAAGTCAGCAATTTTCTTTTCCATATATATATATCAGTTTAGTTTAACAAAGTTGTACTTGTAAGCGGTTGTAATTTTTGCGGACATTTTGCGGACTTTTTGCGGACATTTTGCAAGTTTTTTGCAAAAACCTGTGTGGCACATTTTTTGGTAAGTTTTAATTATCTAATTTTAGTTTTAACAAAGTTGAATCTATAAGCATTTCATTTTTCTGCAACTTTTCTGCAACTTTTCTGCAACTGTATATCACTGAGAATAAACTATTGCCAAAGTTTGTGTAATTCAGAAAACCTATTTAGGCAGATTTTAGGCAGCAGGAGAAATGGGAACAAGCGCTTTAACCTGGGGCCGGTGTAGAATATGATCATTACGGAATGAAGAGCCGTAGGAGTTGGGTGTATGGTACTATTTAAAACCTTCGCTGAGAAAATAAACACTTCAATTTCGATATACAGATATCAGCTTCTTTTACTCCAATGCTTACTTAGAAAATAAATTGGAGTTTGCATTCCTGAAAAAAGCAATGCCAGTAAGTATTTCATCGGTTTAAAGTCCAAAAAAAATGCAAACTTGTAATTTTAGTTTGCATTTTCCGGAAACCTAAACCACCAAAGCGTTTTAATCACCCCCCTATCTACCAAACGCAAACCTGTTAAATGCTTTATATCTACAGAAGATACGCGGCTCAGCGTTGCCGCAAACGCAGCGCCTGGGGAGGACCCAAAAAGCAACTCAATTGCAAGTCAACCAAAAGATCAAGCCAATTAATAAGCATTAGAATATACCGTGTTCACAGTGTTCACGATGTTCATTTTGTTCACGGTGTTCACAGTATGAACATCGTGAACAGCGTGAACATTGTAATTAATAGACCATGATACTGAAGTGTCATATACCTATAAGCTCCATAAGGATGCCCCAATCTTGATACTTATTATATGTCCTTTGTTCCGGCGAATGAAAGAAGTGTAATTAATTATCCATCATATGAAGCCGGAAATGAGTTTAAATGGCGCAAACCAGGATTACACCACATCCATATAGGGTAAAAGGCTAAAAAGCGGCCTTTAGAAGGTAGTAATGATAATTTTGAATTATGAACACATACAAGCAACAGGGGGGAACCCCTACACACAAAAAAATAACCGCTCTGATTGAGCGGTTACCACATTTGTTATTGTTTTTGAAAATTCTGAATGAGATTCTGCAAATCACAATCAGAAAGTAATTAAAAGGGAAAAACCGGGGGCTTAGGCTCCCGGCCTCTTTTCACAGGTAAATTTCATCAATTTTCTGGAAACACAAAAAGTAATATTCTGTAGGATATCTGCTTCAATCTGCTACCTTTTTTGCTACCTGTTAAATAAAATAGGCTGCAATCAATTGATTTGCAGCCTATTATTAATTGTTAATGTGGAGTCGAGGGGAGTCGAACCCCTGTCCAAACATCGTAACCATTGGCTTTCTACATGCTTATTTCATTATTATTTGTCGGCAGCCGGCAGGAAATGAACAAACCAACCGGACGCTTAGCTGTATGGTCTTAAGCAACTGTCACAGCCTTCGGTTGCAGCATCCTCTTTTGTTTTAAGTCGGCGGCAGCAAGAGGTAACAGGCGAACCTTAGCCGCGGCCCTAATGGTTACTTAATCACTGATTAATCAGCCATGGCATACTGAGTATTGCCATTTGAAGTTTGCATATTCAGATTTAAGTGCTAATTACGCAACGCACTGCATGCTTACACCAACCGTAACATATGCTGTCAAAACCAATACGACCCCAGCATAACAGTTTTGGGTTTGTGGTTTGGAGTTTGGAGTTATTAAAAAAATACACCCACTACAAAAACAATCCCTCACTGCTATATACGATCTTTAAATTTCTGTCCTTTTATGTTTACACTGTTCAGGTATGAATTGAAGGCTGCAATTTTCCTGACTAAAACGCTAACCTGTTCGCACAATTCGAAATGTTCTTTTTCGTCTATCAATCCATCATCTAAACACCTGTACAGCTGTGAAATTGATTCCTCTGCTGAACCTTTTGCTATGGTAAGATGGTTAACAAATTCGTTTTTACTTCCTCTTCCAAAACCTTCCGCAATATTATCCATAACCGAACCTAATGCGTTTTTCATTTGCTCTTTCAACCCAAACTCAAATTTGAAAGGCTCAGTCCTAATTAATTGCCTGATATCCTTTGCAAAGGTCCGGGCTAATTGCCATACTTCAACCTCTTCCAGTTTTGTAATAGTAGCCACCGGTTTTTCTCTGTAAACTACCTACCCATATACCTCCAAACAAGCGTGTTAATACTTACAACACGTAAATTTTTAACCCCTAACAACCCCAAACTCCAAACCACAAACTCCAAACGTTACTTAAAGAGTCTCCAAAAATCAAGCCCCAACGCATACGCCATCAAACCCAACAACAAAATCATTCCAGCCATCTGCGCGTATTCCATAAACTTATCGCCTGGTTTGCGGCCGGTGATCATTTCGTATAAGGTGAAAAGCGCATGGCCCCCATCAAGTGCCGGAATAGGCAGTATATTCATAAAGGCGAGGATAATAGAAAAAATTCCCGTCAATGTCCAGAACTTTTCCCAATCCCATACACCCGGAAATGTGTTACCGATACTAATCACACTTCCCAGTGAATCACTGGCCGCTACTTTACCAGTAAACAATTGTTTCAAGCCTGTTACATACCTGTTTAGGGTTTCCCAGCAACGGTTCCAGCCGATGGGCATGGATTCAAGCAATGTATACTTCTTCGTTACGGTTCCCAATAATGTTGAAGGCTCGGCAAAAGCCAGGCTTACTTTTTTACTGTTGATAAGAAACCGCACATCTACCGTATCTGTTCCTCTCACTGCTTTCATATTCACAATAGAATCCAGGTATATTTTCTTCCACTTTATAAATTCATTCAAATACTCAAAACGGTTACCATTGATGCCTACCAGTCTGTCACCTTTCTGGAAACGGCCAGTAAAAAATTTAGCGTCTTTTGTTACCGAATCCACAATAGCAGGGTATCGTGGAAATACCAGTCCCCCCAGTTTTTTGTTCTTGATAATCTTCTTCATAAAACCATCCGGAACGGGCACAACAATCGTTTGCCCATCACGTACCACCTGTAAATTTTTGGCTTCATGCAAAACAATTTCGGATTCCAGTGTACCAAAATTTTCGATGGTTCGTCCATCAATACCTACAATGTTATCTCCATCACGGATCCCAATGCTCTTAGCGAGTGAATCAGCATACACACCATATTTTAAATTCTTTACCGGCAAACTTTCTTCACCCCATACCCAGGTAATCCCTATGAATATTACGATGGCAAGCAATATGTTTACAATTACGCCACCAACCATAATAATCAGTCTTTGCCAGGCGGGTTTTGCACGAAACTCATAGGGCTGTGGCGGCAGTTTCATCTGCTCTTTATCCATGCTTTCATCAATCATACCGGCTATCTTCACAAAGCCCCCGAAAGGAACCCAGCCAATACCATATTCTGTTTCACCTATTTTTTTCTTCCACAAACTAAACCATGGATTGAAGAAAAGAAAAAACTTCTCTACCCTGCATTTAAAGAAACGCGCCGGGATAAAATGTCCCAGTTCATGCAGCACTACCAGGATGGAAAATGATAAAACAAACTGTCCTGCTTTTACACCTACACTTACCCAGTCAATTACTAATAAACTCATACTCATTACACCCCGCGGGGATTTATTTAAAGGTTGCTCTGATGATTGTTAATGGGATTACATGTTAATTAAAGAAGCCGCGAAGTTACGTGCCTCACCATCGCTTTCAAAATACTCTTCTAAAGTGGGCTTTTCAAGAAAAGATATTTTTTGCATAGTTTGTTCTACTACTGTGGTCATATCGAGAAAGCCGATGCGGTTCTTGAGAAAGGCATACACCGCAATTTCGTTGGCAGCATTCAATATACAGGGCATATTGCCTCCCTGTCGCATGGCTTCAATTGCGAGTGCCAGGTTGCGGAATGTTTTCATATCCGGCTCTTCAAAACTGAGTGTATTGGGTTTTTTAAAATCGTAACGCGGAAAATCATTGGCTATCCGTTGAGGAAAAGCCATGGCATACTGTATGGGCAGTTTCATATCAGGCAGTCCCATCTGCGCTTTCAGGCTTCCATCTTCAAACTGCACCATGCTATGAATAATGCTTTGTGGATGTACCACCACCTGTATCTGGTCGTAGTTGAGATTGAAGAGCCATTTTGCTTCAATCATCTCCAGCCCTTTATTCATGAGCGTGGCAGAGTCAATGGTAATTTTAGCCCCCATGCTCCAGTTAGGATGTTGCAGCGCATGATCCTTTTTTACATTTACCAGAAAATTGGGCTTCTTTCCCAGAAACGGACCGCCGCTTGCCGTTAATATGATCTTTTCGATTTTATTCCTGCCCTCACCTACCAGGCACTGAAAAATGGCCGAATGTTCACTATCAACCGGAATGATGGGAATTCTTTTTTCCATAGCCATCCGCATGATAATATCCCCTGCCACCACCAGCGTTTCTTTGTTAGCCAGCGCAATAGGTTTACCCAATTCTATCGCACGCAAAGTGGGTTTTAGTCCTGCATAACCCACAATAGCAGCCAGCATCATATCATAACAATCCATACCGGCAACTTCTTCCAGTGCCATTTCGCCGGCAAACACTTTTATGCCGGTATGCAACAATGCCTCTTTTACACCTATGTATTTTCTTTCATCCCCAATGACTACTACATTGGGATTGAACTGAAGTGCCTGTTTAATAAGTAAGACGTCATTGGTTTGTGCCGTAAGTATTTCCGCGGTGAACAAATCAGGGTTAGCGGCGATCACTTCCAGCGCCTGTGTGCCGATTGAACCTGTAGAACCAAATATGGCAATCCGTTTTTGACTCATCAATATTGTTTAAAACTTGCACAAAAGAAAACAAATTACGGAAACCTGTCGTAAGGATTTGGTAATTTTGGAATTGCTAGATTTTCTTAGGGAGAAAAAATACCCTCTTAAAATTTACCCATTGTCCAATTTCAAAATTTATATAACAAACGGCTGTAGTTCCTCCGCGATTTTTCTGTCGTTACTCAGCCTCGCTACTTTATTCTGCCCACCCAGCTTACCAATGGATTTCATATAATCAATAAACCCATTCTTGCGTATCCTCGTTATCCGAAGCGTTTCCAGGATATTACCGCTGATCAGGTCATCATAATACACATTTTTTTCACGAAGATTCCTATCCAACTGTTGTATAAAATGCTGCATGTTTGCAGGTTCGTTTTCAAATTCAATAAACCATTCGTGGTAGCTTTTTCCTTTACCCTTCTCTATCATAGGGGCTACCGTAAACTCTCTCATTTTCACAGCCTGTTCATTGGCCGCTTTTAATAAAGCATATTCAACCTCTTCTCCTATCACATGTTCCCCAAAAGCAGAAATAAAATGTTTGATCCGTCCACTTACTACCAGCCGGTAAGGAAGTAAGCTCACAAACTTTACCGTATCCCCCAGATTATACCCCCATAGCCCCGCATTACTGTTTACAATAAGGGCATAGTTCTCACCTAGTTTTACTTCTTTGAGGCTTAAACGGGTTGGATTCTCTGAAAATATTTCCCCTGCAGGGATGAACTCAAAATAAATACCACTGTTCGTATTCAGCAAAAGCCCGTCGGCCTCCTGGGTGTCCTGGAAAGCAAAAAAGCCTTCACTTGCAGGAAACAGTTCCAGATAATCTATCTTTTTACCGATGCTTTCGAATAAACGGGTTTTATAAGGTTCAAAATTTACCCCTCCCTGCACCATCAGGCTAAAGTTAGGAAACAGGTCGCCTATTTTTTTACCTCCCTTTTCCATCAACCGGTCAAAATACATCTGCATCCAGGGTGGAATGCCACTAATCAGGGTCATATCCTTGTGCAACGTCTCCGCTACTATCTGATCCAGCTTAGTTTCCCAATCCTCTATACAATTGGTTTCATAATTAGGTAACTGGTTAGACCGGAGATAACTGGGCACATGGTGATTTACGATGCCGCTCAACCGTCCCGTAGGTATATTTCCAACCCGTTCCAGTTCTGGTGAACCGCTTAAAAAAATCATTTTGCCTTTTGCAAATGAGGTATTACCCGTTTCAGCCATATAACAAAGCAGCGCATTGCGTGCGGTATTAATATGATTGGGAATAGAATCTTTGGTGATGGGTATGTATTTAACCCCGCTGGTAGTTCCGCTGGTCTTGGCAAAATAGATGGGGCGCCCTTTCCAGAGCACATTCTGCTTACCTTCTTTTATCTGGTCTATGTAGCTCTTTAACTGTTCATAGTCCCGTAAAGGCACTGCCTGGGCAAAAGAAAGGGGGTCCGACACTTGCTCCAACTTGTGATCCTTGCCAAAAATGGTCGATTTTCCACCTTTTATAAGCATTTTGAGGATAGCGTCCTGGTCTTCAAGAGCCGTTTGCATCCCCTTACGGGTCTTATTATATATATAGTTGGCAAAAGGCCGGGCCAACAATGATTTGAGATTCATGGTTCACTGATCGTTAAAGGTGGACAAAAATAGAAGAAGTTTGTGGTTTTCGGTGAAACAGTCCATGGTCGATAGTCCATGGACCACAGACTATCGGCCATAGAGCATTGTTTTCCACTTGTGGGGACAAGAATTATTTCAAAAATGTTTGTATTTTCTGGGCCTGAAACCCTACCTTTGCCGTCCTAATTTTTGAAGCTATGTTAGCAGTTGTAAAAATCGCAGGTCAGCAGTTTAAAGTACAGGAAGGTCAAAGCCTGTATGTTCCTCACCTGTCAGGAAAAACCGGAGACAAAGTTGAATTCAGCGAAGTGTTGTTAACCGACAACAGTGGAGCTATTTCTGTAGGTAGTGCTGTAAAAGCTATCGTTAAAGCAGAAATTATCAGCGACCTAGTACAGGGTGATAAAGTGATCGCCTTTAAGATGAAAAGAAGAAAGGGCTTCCGCAAGAAGCATGGTCACAGAACACACTATACCAGAATTAAAATTGAAAGCATCGCTTAGTAAGCACTAACGATTAAAAAATAGGAAGCAATAATTTTTGCTACGACTGTTTTTAGTTTTTAAAAATCATAAACTATGGCACACAAAAAAGGTGAAGGTTCCGTAAAAAACGGCCGTGATTCACAAAGCAAACGTTTAGGTGTAAAAATATATGGCGGACAACCCGCTATTGCAGGAAATATTATCGTTCGCCAGAGAGGTACTGTTTACCATCCAGGTAAAAATGTAGGTGTCGGATCTGATTTTACTTTGTTCGCTTTAACCGATGGTTTAGTAGAATTTAAGAAAGGAAGAAACGATAAAACTACCATCTCCGTTTCCCCGGTAGAAGTGACGGCTTAAAAAAAATTTTTTGTAGTTCCAAATAAGTTTTTACTTTTAATGTATTAACTAACCATTAAATCTAAAAACATGGCAATGGCAAAAAAAGCCGCTAAAAAAGCCGCTCCTAAAAAAGCCGCTAAAAAAGCTGCTCCTAAAAAAGCTGCAAAGAAAGCTGCTCCTAAGAAAGCTGCAAAGAAAGCTGCTCCTAAAAAAGCTGCTAAAAAAGCTGCTCCTAAGAAAGCTGCAAAGAAGAAGTAATCTTCTTATTTCTAAAGCAGAAATAGATTTAAAGTCCCGGAAAATTTTCCGGGACTTTTTTATTGTCATACCTTCAAAACTCAATACCAGCAACGATATGGACAACTATGCAATAGCCGATAATTTTTCTTTACTGGCCAAACTGATGGACATACATGGAGACAATAGTTTCAAAGCAAAATCGTATTCTTCAGCGGCATTTACGATTGATAAATTACCCACTCCTTTAGTGTCATTACCGCATGAGAAAATATTTTCTATTCGGGGTATTGGTGATGCTATTGGTAAAAAAATAGTAGAGCAAATAGAGACAGGTCAACTCAGTTTATTGAACGAATACCTTCAAAAGACCCCTCCCGGCATTCTGGAGATGTTGGGCATAAAAGGCATCGGTCCCAAGAAAATAGCCACCATCTGGAAAGAACTTGAGATAGAATCGCTGGGTGAATTGCTCTATGCATGCAATGAAAACAGGCTTAGTTTATACAAAGGTTTTGGTGAAAAGTCGCAGCAGAATATTAAAGAATCTATCGAGTTTTATCTTGGTACGATCGGTAGTTATTTGTACCAGCAAATCGAATCATATGCTTTTGCCATGGACGCAAAACTGAAACAGTCATTTAAGAAAAATACCTTTCTTTTTACAGGTGAATTCAGAAGACAATTGGAGATCATCAATACCTTAACATGGGTTACGAATGTTTCACCTGCAGAGCTTACAAATTTCTTCGGATCAAATGAATTTGAAACGATTACAGCAACTGATGAGTATCTTAGTTTTAAAGGAAAAGAAAATGTGCTGCTTGGCTTTTACTACACAACGGAAGAAAATATATTCAGCCAGCTTTTCAGAACAAGTTGCAGTGAAGAGTTTTTAACTGCATGGGATGAAATCACTGGCCTCGATGCAGGAAAATCATATGCATCTGAAGAAGCTATTTTTACTTCTGCTTCCATTAATTACATCCCCCATTTTCAAAGAGAACATGCAGAAATTATTGCGCTTGCCAAGACGGCAGCATTACCCTTGGTAATACAACCGGAAGATATTACAGGCATCATTCATAGCCATAGTAACTGGAGTGACGGGGTTAATACGCTGGAAGAAATGGCTGCGGCTGCCCAGGCAAAGGGACTTCAATACCTGGTAATCAGTGATCACTCCCGGGCGGCTTTCTATGCCAATGGTCTCAGTGAAGAACGCATCATGGCCCAGCACCTTCAGGTGGACGAACTGAATGCAAAGCTGGCACCATTTAAAATATTCAGAAGTATTGAAAGCGATATTTTGAATGATGGCAGCCTGGATTACCTGGAAAATGTGCTGGCCAGCTTTGATTTGGTTATTGCCTCCGTACACTCTAACCTGAAGATGAGCGAAGAAAAAGCCATGATGCGACTGATCAAAGCCATCGAAAACCCCTATACTTCTATCCTGGGGCACATGACAGGGAGATTACTCCTTAGCAGGAATGGCTACCCTATAGATCATAAACGGATTGTGGCAGCCTGTGCGGCTCACAATGTGGTTATTGAGTTAAACGCACATCCCAGACGCCTGGATATGGATTGGCGGTGGATTGCCTATGCCCTTAAGAAAAATGTATTGATCTCGATTGACCCCGATGCGCATTCCATTGATGGATTTGATGATTGCCGATATGGCGTTTTAACTGCCCAAAAAGCCGGACTGACGAAAGAACAGAACCTTAGCAGCTTTTCTCTTTTGGCTTTCGAACAATTTGTCGCCGTGCAAAAATTAAAAAGGCCTTAAAAGAGAGGAATGTCACTGGAAGCGACATCGACGAAGAACACTGAGAGGGTATCATACATTACAATCAGGAAGGTCGGTCAAAAAATAGGGCCAACGATTTTGGATTACAAAATCGATGGCCCTATTTATATGAATGATCCAGCCTGTTTATTAAAAGTATTTCAGCTTCATTTCAACACGCCTGTTAAGGGCTTTACCTTTTACAGTTTTATTATCAGCTATCGGTTTGCTGGAAGCAAATCCTTCTGAACTTAATCTTGAAGCATCAATGCCTTTAGAAACCATATAATCGTATACTGATTTGGCTCGGTTCTTACTTAATGGAACATTAATTTTATCACCCCCGGTGATATCAGTGTGTCCTTCAATATCTAATTTAAGAGCGGCATCCTCTTTCAATACAGCAACCACATCATTCAATGCTTTGAATGATTTAGGTAATAATTTGGCACTGTTTGTCTGGAAGAAGATATTCTTTGCATTCAGATTT
>JBBRHM010000129.1:0-9979 GCA_038222655.1 Chitinophagales bacterium
TTTTCCTTTACCAATTTCAATAATAAAAGCTGGGGAAGAAGGATCCCATGCAGTATACCCACGGGCTTCGAAAGTAGCGCGTAAACCACCACTGGGAAAAGAAGAAGCATCGGGTTCCTGTTGAATCAGGGCAGCGCCATCAAATTCTTCGATAGCAGTACCATCACTCTTAAGGGTAAAAAATGAATCATGTTTTTCTGCAGTGGTACCTGTCAATGGCTGAAACCAGTGCGTAAAATGAGTAACCCCTTTACTTTCTGCCCAGGCACGGATTCCATTGGCAATCTGGTTAGCTACAATACGGTCAATTTTCTTGCCGCCGCGAATACTTGTTACCAAACTTTTATAAGCTTCATCGCTTAAATATTCACGGGCTGTTTTTGTTGTAAACACATTTTCATTGAAAATTCCAGTAATCTTGACACTGGAGGGAACCGGAACCCCGGTGGTTTCATTGCTAATGTTGCCAATGGCATTAAATCGTAAAGACATAAAATTTATTTTATTTAAAAGCCCAAAATACGTTTAAAAACTTCTAAAATGCAACAAAAATTATTTTTTACAGTAAAATATAGCCTTAAATGTGTAAAACTTTAAATATAGATTTTATTTTAATTTGTATTAAAGAATTACTTTCCATAAGAAATTAAGTTTTGATGCCTGTAACTTATTAGCCATATCTCCGTTACATTTTCAAACAATCCAAAACCAACACTATGAAAAAAATTGTATGTATTTTGACAATTCTGGCCTCCTTTCAGGCATCTGCTCAATGGCCATGGGAAAAAATAGAAGGGAATGGCAAATTAAAAAAGGAAAGCAGGGAAATGACTTCTTATACCGCAGTAGCCTCCTCCGGATCCTGGGATGTGATGATTGCGTATGGAGAGAGTAATACTATCCAGGTGGAAGGGGATGAAAACCTGTTGAATTATATTGAAACAGAAGTTAAGGATGGAAGATTATCCATCCGCCCCAAAAAAAATGTAAACCTGCGTTCCAAGAATAAGATCACTGTGTATGTATCTCTTACTAAGATGACAGGTATTTATCTTTCCGGTAGCGGAGATATTATTGGACAGGGACGATTTAGAAATGATGGGACCACAGATTTTAAGCTCTCGGGTTCTGGCAGTATCAAACTCAACTTTGATAAAGTGAAAACCGCAGAAGTAGCTATTTCAGGAAGTGGGGATATACTTTTAGCAGGGTCGGCCAATACAGTGAATACAAAAATTAGCGGCAGTGGTAATGCCGACTGCAGCAACCTCATTGCTGATGATGCTTCTGCGCATGTAAGCGGAAGCGGCAATGTAAAACTGAATGCCAATCACAGTGTTGACGCCAGCATAAGCGGAAGCGGTAACATATCTTATAAAGGTGCCGCCACCGATATAAGAAAACATGTAGCCGGTAGTGGCAGACTTGTAAAAGCATAGTGAGGGATACGTTCATGGCCCGTAGACGATGATTGATAGTCTAAAGTTAATAGTCTATGAGCCATCGACTTTGGACCATGGACTAATCTCCCGCTGTAAAACTTCATCTTGTCTCTTTCGCCTACTTTCTTACCTTCGCGGCATCATGGAAATTACCGCCAAAACCGCAGAGCAATTGCGCCTGACAGCCGATGAATTTGAATTGATTAAACAGAAATTAGGCCGCACACCCAACTTTACAGAGTTGTGTGCTTTTAGCGGTATGTGGAGTGAACATTGCAGTTATAAGAACTCTATTAAGTGGTTAAAAACATTGCCCAGAGATGGTGGCCGCATGCTGGTGGCAGCAGGCGAAGAAAATGCGGGGTTGATGGATATGGGAAATGATTTTGGCGTAGTATTTAAAATAGAAAGTCATAATCACCCCAGTGCTATCGAACCTTTCCAGGGTGCGGCAACTGGCGTGGGTGGTATACAGCGCGATATTTTTACCATGGGAGCAAGACCCATCGCTTCTCTCAACAGTCTTCGCTTTGGTAACCTGAAAGATAAAAAAACACAACGTTTATTAAGTGGTGTAGTACATGGCATTGGTCATTATGGTAATTGCTTTGGTGTACCCACCGTTGGCGGTGAAGTATATTTTGAAGACTGTTATCATACCAACCCACTCGTAAATGCAATGAGTGTAGGTATTATGAAAGCAGGTAAAATGGTAAGTGCCACAGCAACAGGAACAGGTAATCCTGTTTTTTTTGTGGGTAGTGCAACCGGTAAAGATGGAATAGGGGGCGCTTCATTTGCATCTGCGAATATTACGGCTGAGAGTACGGAAGAATTGCCTGCAGTACAGGTTGGTGATCCTTTTCAGGAGAAAAAACTACTGGAAGCGTGCCTTGAAGTAATTGAAACCGGCGCTGTGATTGGCATGCAGGATATGGGCGCTGCAGGTATTATCTGTTCCACAGCCGAAATGAGTGCAAAGGGCGGTGTAGGGATGCGGATTGATCTTGACAAAGTTCCTACGCGACAAAAAAATATGAAAGCCTGGGAACTGTTATTGAGTGAGAGCCAGGAACGTATGCTGGTGGTGGTGGAAAGGGGTAAGGAAGATGCCGTGTTGAAAGTATTTGAAAAATGGGATCTGAGTTGCAGTGAAATAGGACAGGTTACCGATGATGGGCTGCTGAAATTTTATATGCATGGTGAGTTGGAAGCCGAAATACCCGCTTATGAATTAGTACTGGGAGGCGGTGCACCTCAATACACAAGAGAATACAGTGAGCCAAAATATTTTGCAAAGATCAACAGCTTCGATATAGCAACGGTTGATGATGTTACGGATTTGAGAATCATCGCTGAAAAATTAATACAACTGCCCAATATAGCTTCCAAGCGATGGGTGTATACACAATATGATAGCATGGTGGGTGCCGCCAATACCTCTACCAATGCGCCGAGCGATGCCTCTATTATTTTAGCGAAAGGTACCGGCAAAGCATTGGCAATAACTGTTGATTGCAATAGCAAATATGTTTTTGCAGATCCCTATAAAGGCAGCATGATAGCAGTGGCTGAAGCGTCAAGAAATATTGTATGCAGTGGTGGAGAGCCCATTGGTGTTACAAACTGTCTCAACTTTGGCAACCCTTACGATCCGGAAGTGTATTACCAGTTTGTAAAATCGGTTACAGGTATGGGTGAAGCCTGCCGCAAATTCAATACACCGGTAACAGGCGGTAATGTTAGTTTCTATAACCAGAATCCGGATGGCCCTGTATATCCCACACCCACAATTGGTATGGTGGGTATACTCGATGATTTCCATAACCGCATGACACTTGATTTTAAACAACCCGGTGACGTGATACTGCTGATAGGTAAGCAACAGAATGATATCGGCTCATCAGAATATTTACATAAACTGAGGAAAACAGAATATTCGCCCGCACCGTATTTTGACCTGGATGAGGAACTGAAATTGCAACAGTTTGTGTCAGCCATCATTAAAGAAAAAAGGATACAGAGTGCGCATGATATCAGTGAAGGAGGATTAGCTGTTACCTTACTTGAAAGTGGGTTTCATGGTAATGTAGGATTCAAGGTGTCGGCTGAAGCCCTTATCAGGAAAGATGCTTACTGGTTTGGTGAAGCGCAGGGAAGAGTGGTAGTATCCTGTGAAAAGCAGCAAGCAGAAAGCTTACGGCAGAAAGCAAATGAGGAGGGTATTGAGATAACTGAATTAGGAACGGTTACGAATGGATACATTTTAGTGAATGAAGAGCAATGGGGCAGTATTACCGATTGGAAAGAAAAGTATGATACGGCTATCGAAAAATTGCTGAATTAATTATGACAGATCAACTACTACACGAAAGAACAGCGCCTTTACCGTCGGCCGGTTATATTATAGTGACCGGTGCTGCGGGATTTATCGGTTCCTGTATGGTACAATACCTGAATGAAGAAGGTTATGAAAACCTGGTATTGGTTGACGATTTTGGTATGGAAGAAAAGAGAAGCAACTGGCAATCCAAAACCTACGCTCATATTGTTGAACGGTATAATCTTTTTGATTGGTTAGCCACCCATCAGCCCAAAATTGATTTCATTATTCATCTTGGTGCGCGAACAGACACTACTGAATTCGATTACGCCATACATGAAGAATTGAATGTGCAGTATTCAAAAGATATTTGGACCTATTGCACGGAAAAAAAAGTTCAGCTTATCTACGCATCTTCTGCTGCCACCTATGGTTCGGGAGAACTGGGATACCAGGATGATCATGACATCATTGAAAAATTACATCCCCTTAATCCCTACGGCATCAGCAAAAATGAGTTTGATAAATGGGCAGTTCAGCAAATAAGAGAAGGTAAAAGCTATCCACCTTTCTGGGCGGGATTGAAATTTTTTAATGTGTATGGTCCTAACGAATATCATAAAGGTCGCATGGCCAGTGTGATCTGGCACGCATATAACCAGATCAAAAAAGAAGGGGTGGTAAAACTTTTCAGAAGTCATAAAGAAGGTTATAAGAATGGCGAACAGCTTCGTGATTTTGTGTATGTAAAAGATGTGGTGAATGTGATGGGATGGATGCATCAGTCAATGGTGAATGGTGCATGGTCAATGGCTAAAAATGGTTTGTATAATTTAGGCACCGGCCAGGCGAGAACGTTTAATGATCTGGTGAAAGCAACTTTTGCCGGTTTGGATAAGCCATCTAATATTGTATTTATCGATATGCCGGAGGATATCAGGAACACTTACCAGTATTTTACTGAAGCCGCTATGCAAAAATTGCGTAATGCAGGATATACCGATGCCTTTTATACTCTTGAATCCGGTGTGGATGATTATGTAAGAAACTATCTTAGTGGTTTGAAATATGTTTAAATCTCTTTGAACCTTTTCTTTTTATTACTTTCACAGCAAAGCAATCGTTATGAGTAAGAAAATTGCCATTATTGGTGGCGGAAATCTTGGCGCTGCCATGGCTGAAGGACTGGTGAACAGTGGGTTTATATTACCCGGTCATCTGGTGGTTACCAAAAGAAACCCCGCCTCACTTACATCACTCGAAGAAAAAGGGGTACTCACCGGCAGCGATAATGTTGAAGCTGTAAAAAATGCTGACTGGATTGTGTTGGCAGTAAAACCTTTCCAGTTAAAAGAAGTACTGGAAGAGATACGACCTCACCTGAATCCGGAGAAACATGTATTAATCAGTGTGGTTACCGGTGTATGGATAAAAGATCTACAGGAAATCATTGGAGAGGAATTTGCGCTGTTTCGTGCAATGCCTAATACAGCTATTGCCATTCAGGAAAGCATGACCTGTATTTGCTCGCACCAGGCAACAAATGAACAGGTTACTTATGTAGGCGGTCTTTTTAACCAGTTAGGAAAATCTGTTTTTATTGAAGAAAAGTTAATGGATGCAGCTACCGTATTAGGTGCTTGTGGTACTGCTTATGCGATGCGTTATATCCGTGCCAATATACAGGGCGGTATTGAAATTGGTTTCAGTGCAGCCACGGCTTCGCTGATTGCCGCGCAGACTGTAAAAGGCGCTGCCGACCTGTTATTAAAAAAGAATACACATCCGGAACAGGAAATTGATAAAGTAACCACACCCAAAGGCTGTACCATTGCCGGATTAAATGAAATGGAACACCAGGGTTTCAGCTCTGCCCTGATTAAAGGTATTATTACAAGTTATAAGAAGATTGTGAATGATATGTGATAGCCTTCCTTCGAATGCAGCTACGCAGTAGGTATGGTAATAAAATATTTTTCTTCATATAAAAATATTTATTCATAAAGATGTTCACTTCAAATTAACAGTTCCCGGCAGGGTGGAATATTACGGGTGTTCTGTTTTTTTACTCAGATATTTTGCTGTAGGTTTGTACGACCTCTGAATATTTTCTACACAGTTTTCCCAGGTCATAGTTCTTGTCCGGTACAAATCGCAATTCTGCTTTTTTGCACTTTTAAGGTTTTTGTTAAGCGAAGATGTGTAAGTACAAGTGTGCGACGCAACGATGTTGAATGAATGTAATGACGCCTGGTTAAAAAGAATAAAAGAATAAACTACTCAACCAATAAACCATATTATGGCCAAATTTATTTTTGTTACCGGAGGTGTAACCAGTAGTTTAGGGAAAGGTATCATTGCGGCATCGCTTGCAAAATTGTTGCAGGCAAGGGGATTGAAAGTTACGATCCAGAAATTTGATCCTTATATCAATGTAGATCCCGGTACGTTAAATCCTTATGAGCATGGTGAGTGTTATGTAACAGAAGATGGTGCTGAAACTGATCTTGATCTGGGGCATTATGAACGGTTTCTGAGTATTTATACCTCACAGGCTAATAACGTTACCACCGGCCGTATTTACCAGACTGTAATCAATAAAGAAAGAGCTGGTGATTTTTTGGGTAAGACCGTGCAGGTAGTACCCCATATTACTGATGAGATTAAAAGAAGAATGTTATTACTGGGAGAGGAAAATAAATATGATATCATTCTTACCGAGATCGGTGGTACGGTGGGTGATATTGAAAGCTTACCCTTTATTGAAGCCGTGCGGCAGTTGCAATGGGAGCTTCCTGATGAGGATGTGATGGTAGTGCATCTTACACTGATACCTTACCTGAAAGCGGCTAAAGAACTAAAAACCAAACCTACCCAGCACAGCGTTAAGATGCTGAGTGAAACAGGGGTACATCCGGATATCATTGTTTGCAGAACAGAAGAGCCTTTAAACAATGATATCAAAAGAAAGATAGCCTTGTTCTGTAATGTAAAACAGGAAGCGGTTATTGAAGCGATGGATGCTTCCACTATTTACGAGGTTCCGCTATTGATGCTGCGTGAAAAATTAGATGTGATATGTCTTCGCAAACTGAATATTAAAAACCAGGTAGAGCCGGATCTTGAAAAATGGATCGGGTTTCTGGATAAGCTGAAATATCCACGTAGTAAAGTAACAGTAGGTCTGATTGGTAAATACATTGAATTGCAGGATGCTTATAAATCTATTCTTGAAAGTTTTATACATGCGGGCGCTATAAATGAAGTGAAGGTTCAGGTGGTAAATGTGCACAGTGAATTTATTACGCAGGAAAACGTGGCTGAAAAACTGGATGGCCTGGATGGTTTATTAGTGGCTCCTGGTTTTGGTCACAGGGGTATTGAAGGAAAGATTGTGGCGGTTCAGTATGCCCGCGAAAAAGGGCTTCCATTTTTTGGTATCTGCCTCGGAATGCAAATGGCTGTAATAGAATTTGCCCGCAACGTGCTTGGCTTGAAAGATGCACATTCCACTGAAATGGACAATTCAACTTCCAATGCGGTTATTAATATGATGGAAGAACAGAAAAAAATAAAGATGATGGGCGGAACCATGCGTTTAGGCTCCTATCCCTGTGAAATAAAAGAGGGAAGTCTGGCGCACCGTATTTATGAAGACACAATGATCAGCGAAAGACACCGCCACCGTTACGAGTTTAACGATGATTATCTTAACCAGTTTGAAAACCATGGCATGATGGCCAGCGGACGTAATCCTGAAACGGGGTTAGTGGAGATTATGGAGATACCTTCGCATCCATTCTTTATCGGCGTGCAATATCACCCCGAACTCAAAAGTACTGTTGAACGGCCGGCCCCTTTATTTGTAAAGTTTATTGATGCTGCCAAAAATTACAATGAAAAGAAAAGCTCTTTTAAAACAGCGTCGCTGCAGGACGCATTGATATGATCATATAATTTTCTCCCTTATTAAAAGATTACCCCGGCAATGGCCGGGGTTTCTTTTTCAGGTAAGCTGAATTCTTGTGGCAATGCAGTATTTTCAATCCTTAAAATAATTCTATGCTTAAGTATATCTCCCTAACAGTTTTTTTCATGCTGCTTTTTTGTTCTGTTTCTATGGCACAACCCCCGAAGGGTTTTAAATGGACAAGAGAGGGCGATGGATATTTTGCAGCGGAAGCTGATGGAATTGTTAAGTATACTTTGCCCACATTAACAAAAGCCGTTGTTGTAGACCAATCCTTGCTCACACCAAAAAATGGTAAGGAGCCCCTGGGTATCCGTAATTTTTTCTTTTCAAACGATGATAAAAAAATATTACTTTATACCAATACTAAAAAAGTATGGCGGGATGATACACGGGGAGATTACTGGCTTTTGAACCTGGGGGATAACAGCTTGCGGCAAATAGGAAAATCACGCCCGTCTTCTTCTTTAATGTTCGCAAAATTTTCTCCGGATGGAAATAAAGTGGCCTATGTGAGTGACTATAACCTGTACATGGAAAATCTGCTAAATGGTAAAACTATCCAGCTTACCACTGGCGGTAACCGTAAACTGATTAATGGCACATTTGATTGGGTATATGAAGAAGAATTCGGTTGTCAGGATGGCTTTCGCTGGAGTCCGGATAGTAAAAAAATCGCTTATTGGCAGATCAATGCCGGTAATGTTAAAAGTTACCTGATGCTGAATACAACTGATTCTATTTATCCTTTTATAGTACCGGTTGAATATCCCATTGCGGGGGAGGCACCATCACCTTATAAAATTGGAGTGGTAGATATTACTACTGTTAAAACAAACTGGATGAATATTCCTACTGATCCGGTTTTTCAATCGTATGTGCCGAGAATGGAATGGGCAAACAATAACAGTCAATTAATTATTCAGCATTTAAACCGGAAACAAAATGAAAGCAACCTGATGCTTTGTGATATTGTAACGGGTAGATCAAAATCTATTTATCGTGAAACAGATGCCGCATGGATCGATGTGGGATCGCTTGACGGTAAATTCTGGCTCAATAACGGAAATGAATTTATATGGTCCAGCGAGAAAGATGGATGGCGTCATTTATACCGGATAGGCAGGGAGGGAAAAAGTGAAACCCTCATCACCAAAGGAAATTTTGATATGATGGACATAACGGCTATTGATGAGCAGGGAGGCTATGTATATTTTTATGCTACACCGGATAATGCCACTCAGCGATATTTATACCGTACAAAGCTGGATGGAAGTGCCAGTGCAGAAAGGTTATCTCCGTCCAATCAAAATGGAACGCATACCTATACCATATCTCCTTCCGGTAAATTTGCTCAACATTCTTTCTCAAATTACTATACACCGCCGTCAAAAGAATGGGTAACATTACCGGATCATAAAACATTTAACGGCGACAATGTAAATAAAGCCGTTGCCCAAAGCAGTAAGCTTTCATCACATGTTGAATTCTTCAAAATTAAAACCGAAGAAGGTATTGAGATGGATGCCTGGCGTGTAAAACCTGCAAATTTTGATCCGGCAAAAAAATATCCTGTCGTATTTTTTGTATACACTGAACCCGCCGGGCAAAATGCAAAAGATGTATATGGTGCCGGTAAAAATAGTTTGTATAAAGGCAATATGGCCAATGATGGTTATATCTATATTACGGTGGATAATCGCGGAACACCCGCACCCAAAGGAAGGGAATGGCGTAAATCTATTTACCGTAAAATCGGACTGATAAATCTTCGCGACCAGGCTTTGGCTGCCAAAGAAATTTTTAAATGGCCCTATGTAGATACTTCGCGTGTGGCGGTATGGGGCTGGAGTGGCGGTGGTTCGGCCACACTGGGTCTGATGTTTCAATACCCCGAAATCTATAAAACAGGCATAGCCATAGCAGCGGTAGGTAATGAACTTACCTATGATAATATTTACCAGGAACGCTACATGGGTCTGCCGCAGGAGAACAGGGATGATTTTGTAAAAGGCTCTCCTATTACCTATGCAAAAAACCTGAAGGGGCATCTTTTATATATACATGGAACAGGTGACGATAATGTACATTATAACAATGCCGAAATGCTGATCAATGAACTGATCGCGAATGGTAAACAGTTTCAGTTGATGAGTTACCCCAACAGAACACATAGTATTTCTGAGGGAAAAGGCACCGGGCCGCATTTGCAGCAATTGTATACTGATTATTTGCGAATGTATT
>JBBRHM010000130.1:0-9892 GCA_038222655.1 Chitinophagales bacterium
CCACTGTATTTCCTTATCCTTTTTAAACCAGGTCATCTGGCGTTTGGCATATTGGCGGGTATTCGTTTGTATATTTAAAACTGCCTGTTCAAGCGTACAGTTGCCATCGAGATGATCAAATAATTCGCGGTAGCCCACTGTCTGTAAGGCATTATGTGCGCGGTAAGGAACTAGTGTCTTTACTTCGTCCAATAAACCTTCATGTATCATCCCTTCCACACGCTGATGTATATTGCGGTGTAGTTCTTCTTTCGGTAATTCCAGTCCTATTTTAATAATGCGGAATGGACGTTCTGTTTTTTTTTCTGTACGATATAGCATGATCGATTGTCCTGTAGCGTATAATATTTCCAATGCGCGCATCAGCCGCTGCGGATTTTGCTGTTCGGCTACCTGCCAAAAAGCCGGATCTTTTTGTTGCAACTCCTTCTGAAGCCATATCAGACCTTTAGATTGATACCCCTCGGTTACCTGCTTTCTCACTTCCTCTGGTACTACAGGCATGGGATCTATGCCTTCGCAAAAAGCTTTAATGTATAAACCGGTACCCCCAACCATAATGGCTATAGGGGTTTTCTGAAATATTTGATTGGCAGCGGCTAAAGCATATTTTTCAAAACTACCTGCGTTCAGATCTTCTGAAATACTGTGAGAGGCAATGAAATAATGTTTTACGGAGGCCAGTTCTACTTCTGAAGGACGGGCCACCCCTATCTTCATTTCCTTATAACACTGCCTTGAATCGGCAGAGATAATATCTGTTTGATGCTTTTTGGCAAGTTCTATGGCAAAGGAAGTTTTACCAATCGCTGTAGGGCCTGCGATGATGATTACGGTGGGTTGTTGCATAGTGCTGATAATTTCTGCAGGCATGCTCACTTTGCAAACTTTGCATTACTGACTGATTTTTCGATACAATATTTAGCTTATCAGGCTATCGTAAGGAATGCCACGTAAAGCAATGATCCTAAATGAAGTATTCTAATTGATTGAAATTTTATAACATATTACTTACTACTCAAAACTCCTCTTCTGTATTTTCCAACGGCTCTGCTTCATCAGCATCTGTTTCTGTTTCTTCCCCTTCTGTACCAAATCCATCGGTAGCTTCTGATAGGTCATACTTTTCTTCGATATCAGCAAATTTTTCTCCCAGTAAACTTTTGGTACCGTATTGCTGCGGTCCAATTCCTTCTGTTCTCGATACAGAAGGGTAGCTGATTTTATTACTTTCTTCCTTGCTTACATTAATCAGCTCCACCAAAAATATCCAGTGCTTTTCGAAATCATATTCATATACAAATTTCTGGTTGGTATCCCTTATTTCAGTACCGAGACCAATATCCGACATGATTAAAGGATTTACCACATAAGGCTTATCGTATTGTTCAAAACTTATCTCTCTTCCCCGCTGCCAATTATCATTGCTGCGAAAAAAAGTAGCCTTATGTTTAGAGTCAAATTCATACGCTTTTAAAATGGCATAGTGCAGATCCTGGAAATTCTGTGTATGCCTGATCACTATGTCCCTGTACACAGCATCGTCTTCTTCAACATAGATCCTGAATTTTAATATAGCCATTCGGTTGGTTTACTGGTTTATTTGGTTATTGTTTTATAGGTTATTCACGCATAACACATAATTATTCTCTCCTAACGCTTATAGTCTGCTAAAATACAATTATTCAACTTATTCAACTGCCTGCAAATTCATTTCGGCAGCTTTTTGAAGCATAAAATGATAGGCAGCATTCAATTCATTAGGTATCACACCATCTAATATTGCTTCCCGGATCGCATCTTTAATTAAACCCACCGGTTTACCGGGTTTTAAACCAAATTTCTGCATAATCATTTCACCGGATACAGGAGGCTGCCAGTTACGGATGCGATCTTTATCTTCTACTTCCTCCAGCCGTCTTTGCACCAGTTCAAAATTTTGCAGGTACCGTTTTACTTTACTGGCATTTTTGCTGGTGATATCTGCATTGCAAAGCATCATCAGCAAATCAATATCCTCACCAGCATCAAACAATAAACGACGGATAGCGCTATCGGTAATATTTTCCTTTGTTAGACCGATGGGGCGCAGGTGTAACAGCACCAATTTCTGTACCAGTTTCATTTTTTCATTCAGGGGCAATTTGAGTCTGGCAAATATTTTCGGTACCATACGGGCTCCGATTACTTCATGACCATGAAATGTCCAGCCATGACCTTCTTCAAACTTTTTGGTGGCTGGTTTGCCGATATCATGCAGCAAAGCCGCCCAGCGTAACCACAGGTCATCTGTATTTGCGGCAATATTATCCAGCACTTGCAGGGTATGATAAAAATTATCTTTATGCCCCATCCCATCAACATATTCCGCGCCGTAAAGTTCTTTCATCTGTGGAAAAATAATAGCCAGCAACCCGCTTTGGAATAAAAGATCCCAGCCTACAGAGGGCTTTGTACACAGCATGATTTTATTCAGTTCATCGGTGATCCTTTCCTGTGAAACAATTTTTATGCGATGTGCATTATCCGTTATCGCCCGGAAGGTACCTGGTTCAATAGTAAATTCAAGTTGCGCCGCAAAACGTATGGCCCGCATCATTCGCAATGGGTCATCGCTAAAAGTTTCCAAAGGTGCTAAAGGAGTCTGAATAATTTTTCGTTCAATATCCTTAACACCGTTAAAAGGATCTACCAGTTCTCCAAAATTGGTTTTATTTAAACTGATCGCTAATGCATTGATGGTAAAATCCCGCCGGTTCTGATCGTCTTCAATCGTACCCGGCACAATTTCGGGCTTACGGCTTTCCGGCTGATAACTTTCTTTTCTTGCCCCTACAAATTCTATGTCGAAATCCGCCAACTTAATCTGCGCGGTACCAAAATTTTTAAAATACGCTACTATGGGTTTGGGATGAAAAGCAGCGGCTACGGCATGTGCCAGTTCAATACCGTCACCCAGACAAACAATATCTGCATCTTTGGTTGAACGGCCTATAATTTTATCACGTACAAACCCGCCGATCAGATAACAGGGTACCTGCAGCCTGTCAGCTGCTTCCGATATCTTTTCAAAAATAAATAATTCTGTATCCGTACAAAGTATCTGCATCTGCGCAAAGGTAATACGGATTCAGTTTAGTGAGGCAATGTAGCCAGCAACTGTTGGGTAGTAATAAGTTTGGCACACTTAAAATGCCCTAAGGGACAAACTTTCCTGCCATGCAAACCGCAGGGCCTGCAGGCAAGCGGGGCGTCTATTTCAACGATATTACGGTTATCAGACAAAGGGCCAAAACCAAATGCAGGAATAGTAGAACAATACACCGCCGTAACCGATGCATTAACGGCTGATGCAAAATGCATGGGTGCCGAATCATTCACGTAATTCATGAGGGCATCTTTTTGTAAAGCGGCTGATTCCAAAAAATTTAGACGCCCTGCAAGATTTGTGACGGATGAATGTGTGGCCTGTAATTTAATACCCTCACACAAAGTATGGTCACCCTGCGCACCGATAAGATAGACCGGGATATTTTTCGGTAAGGCGTTAATAAACATTGTCCATTGATCTGCCGGAAATTGTTTGGTAAACCATACGGAAGCAGGTGCAATACAAATATAATCCTGCATTTTCCATTGCGCTACTTTGGCCTCATCTTCTTGGGTAGGATATAATGCGGGTTTGGCAGGTATTTCATCAGTAAACTGACGGATCAATTGATGATTTCGCTCAAACTCATGCATATGATCATCCACGCTACTCACTTCATGTCTGATCACATCAGAGAATAAAAAACTGAAAGGATTTTTATCAAACCCTATGGTTTGTTTTGCGCCCGATAACGCAGTAAGGATACCCGTAGCTGCAAAGCGCTGAATATTGATTACTTTATCATACCTGCTTTTTCTGATTTTTTTAAGAAGCAGAAATAGATGCCTGTATTTGAATTTCGTTTTATCCCATACTAATATCTCATGAATAAAAGGATGTTCGCGAAAAAGCGATTCATTCCCTTTTCTTACAAGGATACTAAGAGATGCATCGGGCCATTGGGCATGTAACTTTTGCAGTATACCGGTGGCCAGCACTACATCTCCAATAAAAGCAGTTTGAATAATAAGAACCTTTTGCATTCAGCTGCAAAATTAACTAAGAACTTAATTGGTAAACACGAATGATACAGGAAGGATGTTATTTTATTCGTATTCCAGCTCATTACTGAAAAACTCCCAATCAAACAGAAGAAAACGGGAAGATGACTTTTTAAGATTAGCTATACGCTTATAAGTCAAAAAAGACTTTTTGAGTTGTTTTGATATAATTGAGCGGCTATTAATACCCAGGTTAATGATAGCCTGTGCAAAGGAAGACATTTTATCAGTAGGTATATCTAAGGTAACACGTGCCATGACGAAAAATTTTCTGTAATAAATAGATGATTTCTATGAATAGACAAAAGAAATGGTTCAATTTCTGTGCCGTATTAAATCATGTGTACTTAATGGCTTCTGTTACAGCTAATTAACAAAAAACAAAAGTTTTTAACGGGGTTATGCACAGGTTATTTTAGGGGCGGATAATACTAAGTGTCCCATCTTTTTCCCACTTTATGATAGAAGAAGGCTTTTTGTATTCAGTATCATCCTGCCGGTATCCGACTACATAATCAACTCCATTGATAATGGCGGGTTCAATATCTTTAAAAGTTTGTGGATTAGGGTACCCACTTATATTGGCTGAACTACTAACAATGGCCTTTTTGAAGCGTATGATCAGATTTTTGCAAAATTCATCTTCGCAAATCCGGATAGCGACGGACCCATCTTCAGCCATAAGATTGGGAGCAAGCTCTATGGCACCATCATAAATAACGGTAGTGGGTCTGCTAACTCCTTTAATATAATCAAATACCTGTAGTTCAGGCTGGGTCACATAGTGAAGAATATCCTTTTCATTTGCTACCAGCACAATCATGGCTTTGGCATCTGACCGTTTTTTTAATTGATAGATTCTGGCTACAGCGTCTGGGTTGGTGGCATCACAACCAATGCCCCATACTGTATCTGTAGGGTATAGTATTAAGCCACCCTTATGAAGCGTTTCCAGACAGGTTTCAATATCGTTATTGAACGGTAACATACACACTAAGTATTAAAACTTTGGCAAATTAGTGATTGTGAAATAACTATTACTCTTTAAAGTTCCGATAATCTTCTGATACTGTGAAGCTGTTTGAGTTATTAATGCAAAGTAAGTTATGAAAGCATTTTTCGCCACAGATACACAGATTTTCACAGATTTTTTCTGTGCTAATCTGTGGATCTGTGGCAATGGTTTTAAAATATAATTAACTCAAACAGCTTCTGTATGTTTGCAAAAAAATAACGCATGTCTTTACAGGTACAGATACAAGAAGCCTGGCATAACCGGGAACTCTTAAAGAATTCTCAATATACAGATGCCGTTAAAGCCGTAATTGAAGATGTAGATAAAGGCCTCCTGCGTGTTGCCTCTCCTGCTGCTGATGGCTGGGTTGTAAATGAATGGGTGAAGCAGGCCATTCTTTTATATTTCGGTATCCAGCAAATGCAGACCTGGACATTACCGCCGTTTGAGTTCTATGATAAAATGCTGCTCAAAAGCAATTACAAAGAATTAGGCGTAAGGGCCGTTCCGCATGCAGTAGCAAGGTATGGGGCCTATATAGCCAAAAACGTAGTGCTGATGCCAAGCTATGTAAATATCGGCGCTTATGTAGACGAAGGATCCATGGTTGATACCTGGGCCACCGTGGGCAGTTGCGCCCAGATAGGTAAAGGCGTACACCTGAGTGGTGGGGTGGGCATTGGAGGTGTTTTAGAGCCGTTGCAGGCGAGTCCTGTAATTATTGAAGATGGTTGTTTTATAGGAAGTCGCTGCATTGTTGTAGAAGGTGTAGTGGTAGAAAAAGAAGCTGTATTAGGTGCGAACGTAGTATTAACACAATCTACCAAGATAATTGATGTAAGCGGCACAGAGCCCGTTGAATATAAAGGACGTGTACCCGCCAGAAGCGTAGTGATACCCGGAAGTTATACCAAAAAATTTAATGCCGGTGATTACCAGGTAAGTTGTGCACTAATTATCGGGCAGCGCAAAGCAAGTACGGATCTGAAAACAAGTTTGAATGATGCACTCCGCGATTTTAATGTGAGTGCATAAACGTTGAGCGGATCATGGACCAAAGTCCAGGGTCCATAGCATTTACTTACTACGTACTATGGACCATCGATTATGGACAAAAAGATCACTCTTCCTGGTTTCCTGATCGCTTTAACAGGGGCCATCTTCTTTTCTACTAAAGCGATTTTCGTAAAACTCGCTTTCAGGTCAACCCATGTGGATGCCGTTACCCTGCTGAGTTTGCGCATGCTTTTTTCATTACCCTTTTACCTGTTTGCCGTATGGCTCACCACAAAAAAAGAGGGCCAGAAAAAATTATCATTCAGAGACTGGTTGCTTATTATGGCCCTGGGTATTCTTGGTTATTACCTTAGCAGTTTATTTGATTTTATCGGTCTGCAATATGTATCCGCAGGACTGGAACGTTTGATATTATTTCTTTATCCAACTTTTGCCGTACTGCTTAACACATTTTATTTTAAAGCCAAACTTAGCCGGGTACAGTTGATTGCACTAGTACTTACCTATCTGGGTATAGGTATTGCATTTTTTGGCGAACTGCAGTTAGACACGTCAAATCCAAATTTTTATTTCGGGTCTTGCATGATTTTTCTCTGTGCCATTACCTATTCCTTTTACCTGGTGGGTACCGGACGAATGGTACAACGCGTAGGGGTAACCCGATACACAGCGTATGCCATGCTCGCAGCCACCGGCGGCATATTTATTAATTTTCTGCTAACACACACGATAGAGTCCATTCCATTTTCAAATACACTTACCGGGTATGCCATTGCGCTGGCTCTTGTTGCCACTGTGCTACCTTCCTTTATGATGAGTAATGGGATGAAACGTATTGGCAGCAATAATGTATCTATCATAACCAGCATTGGACCGGTATCCACCATTATTCAGGCACATTTTTTTCTCGGCGAAAAAATCATTGCCACTCAGGTTTTCGGCACTGTACTGGTTATTGCAGGGGTAATATTGATAGGGTGGCAATCTAAATATGCGGATAATTAGGAGAAGGTTACTGGATGTATAGGGGTAATTGGATACTCGCAACTAATGCTTGTTACCTGTTGTTTGTTACATTCTTTGTAAGAAACGAAATCAGCAGGCAATAACTTTATGCCTCTGTATTTTTTCAACGATGGAAGGAATCTGTTGAAAGTCGCGAGATTTATCTAGAAAATAATCAGCTCCCAGTCGCATGCACTCATCACGGTAAACGGAAAAAGTATTATTAGTAAGCATAATCACAATCGGGCGTGCGAATTTTTTTTCTGGCATTTTTCTAAGCATTTCAATTCCATTCATACCCGGCATGTTAATATCCAGCACCATAACATCGGGTTCATAGTGATCAAGAATGGAGAGTGCTTCTTCCGCGCTCATAACCGCTTCTGTGCGGCTTACCTGCTTTAAATCTGATAATAAAAATTGTAAACGCTGAAGTACACTCAGACTATCATCTATCAAGAGTATTTTGAGACCTTTGGTATCCATTATAAAATATATACCTAAAGGTAAGGGCTCAAAAAAAAATGATTTGTAGCATAGCGTATATAGCTTTTGTAGTTGTTAATCTACTACATAAAAAATCATATATATTAATGCAGAAAAACGCATTAGCATGCAGTTTTAAAAAAATATTTCACGAATTAAAACATATGAAAAGCAAAAAAAAATATCGAAATAATAAATAAAAAAAACTTTGCAGCATCGCCACAAAGTTTTTTTATTTTTTGTCCCTGGTTTTCCTAGGAAGAAATATCATGAATAATTACCATGGAGGCAATCATTATTTAAAGCGGTTTCTAAGGATATTGGGTTATAAGGATATTGAGTTAAAGGCTCTTAAGGATACTTATTGCAATTAAGATTTACAAATAAGATGGTAAAGGAAGAAAGTAATTACATAGCAAAAAATAGTATGTAATCTTAATTGCAGTAGTTTTTATACTACATACATTTTTTAAATTATATTGTTGAGTATCGCATACTTCACCAGGTCGGCATTATTCTGCAAATGCATTTTTTCCATAATTCGCGACCGGTAAGTACTAATCGTATTTACATTTAAAGACAATATTTCTCCAATGGCAGAAATGCTTTTACCGGAAACAATCATTTTAAAAACTTCAAATTCCCTGTCTGATAATTGTTCGTGCGGAGTCTGTGAATTATTTTGCTCTATTGATCCGGCCAATACCTCTGCAACTTCGCTGGTAATATATTTTCTGCCACTAAGTATTTGCTGAACCGCTTTTACCAGTTCATAAGGAGCGCTTTCTTTGGTAAGATAACCAGACGCACCGGCTTTCAGCGATCGCACCGCGTATTGTTCCGGGGCATGCATACTTAACATCAAAACAGGTGTTTGGGGTGCATGTTCCTTTATCTGTTTTAATATTTCAATACCCGAATAACCAGGCATACTGATATCTGAAATGATAATATCCCATTTTTCGTGAATAGCTTTTTTCAACAAGTCTGCCGAATCAGCCACATCATGAATATCAGCGAAAGGAAAAGATTCCACTAAAATTTTCCTCAGTCCTTCCCGTATTAACGTATGATCATCTGCAATCAATATTCTCATTAGTGCCTTTCTTTTAAATACATATAATGTTTTTCAAACAACAATTTAGATGTAAAGGTAAACCCTTACTATTCATTCCTGCAATTTCCTGCAAATTAACTTCCGGGTCAAATAGCAACCTTTTTTCAGGATATGCCCTTACTTAAAAATAAAGGAGCGGTGTACGCTCCTTTATTTCGTTTCCGAAAAGGATTTTCATTAGGAAATTGGATGATAAATGATAAAGCAGGCAACCCTTTTTTATCATAGCCATCTAATTGAATAACAAGTTATTACTTATCAATTGACTATCCTTGGTATAAACACCGTTTCTAACCCGTAAAAACACCGAATCTTTGTTTATATTATAGACACTCTATTATATATTAAAAAATGATATGTCTTGGCAGGATCATCCCCGTTTAAAAGCTACCTGTAAATGATCTTTTAATTTTATCTTGAACTTATTATGGTTATGTCCGTTTATTAACCGGGAGTAACCTGTTTCATTTCATGAAGGCAAATAAAGACACGTTGATCATTCTTTCTCCTGGTTTTGCTGAAGATGAAGCAGCTACTACCTGTTTAGAGGCACAGCAGTCTTTACTACTGGCTATAAATAAATTAATTCCAACCCTTAAGATTACTGTGGTTGCTTTCGCAAATTCTCCTGCAAACAAAAACCATAGCTCGCATTCTAACCAGGTGATTACATTGAATTATAAAAAACCGCACAACCTCTTCCGCCTATACAGATGCCTGAAACTATGGCAAACGCTATCTCACTTACGCAAAGAAAACCGCATTATTGGCTTTCTAAGTTTCGGTCTTGGGGAATGGGCATTGATGGGCGGCTATTTTTCCAGATTACATCACTATAAACATTTTACCTGGCTGTCTGCAGAGGATGCGCTGAAAAAAAACAGGTATGTAAAGTGGATAACTCCAGCGGCAAATACCCTGGTTGCCATGTCTGATTCTATTTGCCATAGTTTTTTTGTAACGCAGGGTATTAAGCCTGCCTATAGTATCACGCCCGGTATTGATCCGGAAATATATCCGAAAATGCTTACCGGTAAAGACATTGATATTCTGGCCATTGGTTCATTTGCTCCCTTACATCACTATACTATTCTTATAGA
>JBBRHM010000131.1:0-9863 GCA_038222655.1 Chitinophagales bacterium
TTCCAGGGGTTGGGCGGCGGAGGCATTACTATTCATTCACCTGCCACGGTTGCCAATATGGTTTGTGGATTTGATGTATTGGGTTTTGCCGTGAATGATCCTTATGATGAAATGCATATCCGTTTCGTCGATCAGCCGGGTATTACTATTATTAATAAGGATGCATATAATTTACCTACCCAGCCTGAACGCAATGTTGCCGGTGCTGCCTTACTGGCGATGATGGAAGAGATCAGTGAGCCCGTTGGGTTTGAATTGAGCATATATAAGCATATAAAACCCGGTAGTGGCGTAGGTTCCAGCGCGGCAAGCGCAGCGGGTGCTGTAGTTGCGGCCAATCGTTTATTAAATGACCGGTTTAGTAAAGAAGATCTTGTTCGTTTTGCCATGAATGGTGAAAAAGTAGCGTCCGGTGTAAAACATGCAGACAATATTGCGCCCTGTATTTATGGTGGTGTTACGTTAATACGATCTATTTTTCCTTTGGATATTATTCCGCTGTCCGCGCCCGCTTTGTATGTTACCATCGTACATCCACAGATTGAAGTGCGCACATCTGATGCGCGGGGTATTTTAAAACAACAGGTGCTATTAAAAGATGCTATCCGTCAATGGGGTAATATAGCCGGCCTTGTGGCAGGGTTATTGCAAAATAATTATGAACTGATCGGCCGTTCACTGGAAGATGTATTGATAGAACCGGTTCGGAGTATTTTAATTCCTGGATTTGACGAGATTAAAAAGCAAAGTAAGATGGCAGGTGCACTCGGTGGTGGTATTTCAGGTTCAGGGCCTTCTATTTTTATGCTCAGTAAAGATGAGGATACGGCTACAGCAATAGAAAAGAAAATGCATGCCGTTTACGAACGGTTATCACTGGAGCATCATACTTATGTTACAACCATTAATCAAACAGGTGTAAAATTTATAAATTGAAATTTCTTCAGAAATATTCAAGTAAAAGCGCAAATGCGCAAAAGAAAATGCCACTTTTCATACCCTATTTTTCACCATTGCCTCTTCATCATTTACATGAATTATTACAGTCTTAATAAAACCGCACCCAATGTAGATTTCCGTGAAGCCACTATCCGTGGGCAGGCGCCTGATAAAGGGTTGTATTTTCCGGAAACGATACCGGTACTTGATCCATTACTGGTTAGCGGTATTGACAAATTATCTAAAGAAGAACTTTCTTTTCGGGTAATGCTTCCGTATGTAGGTAAAACAATTGACCAGAAAATTTTATATACCATCGTTTCCGAAACCATTCATTTTATTTTTCCTTTGGTACCGGTAACGAACGATATTTTTTCACTTGAATTATTTCATGGACCAACCCTGGCTTTTAAAGATGTGGGGGCGAGATTCATGAGCCGATGTCTCGGTTATTTTTCACAAAAAAATGAAAGAAAAATAACTGTATTGGTGGCAACATCCGGCGATACAGGGGGTGCCGTGGCCAATGGATTCTTAGGCGTTGAGGGGGTAGAAGTGGTAATACTGTATCCCTCGGGGAAAGTAAGTCCGGTGCAGGAACTCCAACTCACCACCTGCGGTCAAAATATTACAGCCCTTGAAGTAATGGGAAGTTTTGATGATTGCCAGTCGATGGTAAAAGATGCATTTATGGATGCGGATCTTGCCAAAAAACTACAACTCACTTCTGCCAATTCTATTAATGTTGCGCGATGGTTACCCCAGCAGTTATATTATTTCTTTGCTTACCAGCAATGGAAACAAAAAGACCAACCACCGGTAATAGCGGTACCCAGTGGTAATTTTGGCAATCTCTGTGCCGGCCTCCTCGCATCTATAAGCGGCCTTCCGGTACATCATTTTATCGCAGCCTGTAATACAAATGATGCCGTGGCTTCTTATTTACGCATTGGCAGTTATGTGGCCAAAACTGCCGTGCCTACCATTTCCAATGCCATGGATGTGGGGAACCCCAGTAATTTTATCCGCGTACTGGAACTCTTTCAAAATAATTACCAGCATATTGTACAAAAGATATCCGGATATACTGTTACTGATGAGCAGACCCGCCAAACCATTTCTGAAGTATACAAAGCGCATAACTATATTCTTGATCCGCATGGAGCCATTGGGTATTATGCATTGCAACAATACCTCAAAGATCATCCGGGAGAGAGAGGAATTTTTTTAGAAACTGCGCATCCGGTAAAATTTCCGGCAACCGTAGAGGCCATGACAGGAAAAACAATTGCAGTTCCAGGTTCTGCACAGGAGTTGTTTTCAAAAGAGAAGCATAGCGTAAAAATGAAAGCTTCTTTTGCCGAATTGAAAGAGTGGTTATTGAAATAAATTTTATTTCGGTAGGTTTTGATTAACCATTCGTAAAAATGAAAGAGAAATCTCAGTACCAGGAGATTTCTCTTTCACTTTTTAAAGGATGATGTGGGCTGTATAAATCCCTATAAAATATTATACCAATTTCCACGCCCCGCGAATCGAAGGTGTTAACAAAGCATTCGCCTGTACATCATTTTTAAATTGTTCTTTTTTGGGATCCCAGTCAAGCGGTCTTTTTAACCAGTACGCAATATTGGCCAAAGCACATACACTGCTGCTTCTGTGACCAGTTTCTACATCACAGATAGGTTGTTTGCCCGTTTTAATACAATCCAGCCAGTCTTTATAATGGTCATCACTAAAATAAACACGTGTATCATTGGCACTTAAAGTGGCAGTGGCAATATTCGCCGGGTTACTATCAATAAAATCGCGGCTGATATCCAATACTCCCTTATCGCCAATAAAGCGAACTGCAAACCCTCTACCAAAATCAACATGTTTCATAACTATACCATTGGCATATGTCATAGTTAAACCCTTTGTAGCATTATCGGGAGGGGGGATGAATTTTACAGGCCCTGTTTTATCCATGCCAAGTGCCCATTGTGCTATATCAAACATATGTGCTCCCCAGTCGCTTAAAATACCGCCGCCATATTCTTTATAGTTACGCCAGTGCGGATAAATATCTTCTTCAATAGGTGGAGAAAGTTCGGGGTTAAAAGGTTTGAACTCGGCTGGTCCCACCCATCCATCCCAGTTAAGATAAGAAGGGGTGGTTACTGCGGGTAAATTGCAGGGAATACCGGGGTCCCCTACTGTCACGAGCACTTCTTTTACCACGCCGATATATCCATTACGCACCAGTTCAGCCGCGTGACGGAATTTTTCCCAGGAACGTTGCATGCTGCCCGTTTGCAGGATTACTTTATTCCGTTCCATGGCAGTAACCATGGCACGGCCTTCTGCAACCGTATGTGCCATGGGCTTTTCACAATACACATGTTTACCTGCATTAGCAGCCATGATGGCCATCACTGCATGCCAGTGATCCGGTGTGGCAATCACTATCCCATCAATATCCTTTCTTTCCAGCATCTGCCTGAAATCAGTATATTCTGTAAAGCCAGCATACTTTTCTTTTTGGGTAACTTCTGCATAATATTTTTCCGTGAGTTGCTTAAATGCTGCCAGTTTTTTACTGTCAACATCTGCACCAGCAACCGTTTGGGCAATTTTTTTGAAAGAATTTACCAGGCTTTTGGCCTGTTTACCGGTTCCGATAAATCCTAAGTTGATACGGTCGCTGGGGGGCAGATATCCTTTCCCGCCCATAACAAAACGTGGAATAATCGTGAATGCTACTGCAGCCTGTAAGCCATTTTTTACAAATGACCTGCGGCTGGATGGATTTGCTGGAGTTGTTTTTTTATTTTCCATATGGCAGTTATAATGAAATAGAAATTTACTCTTTTCTGTTGAAATAGAAAAGTCATAAGTTTATTCCTAACTTCCAAGATCGATTAAAAATATTTTCTGTATGCGTTTTTCTAACTGGTGTTATACAGCCTTACTTACTTTCTGTTTACTTTTTTTTAAAGAGGGAAATCTTTCCGCTCAAAATAAAAACAGCCTGCATCTTAAGGGCCTGCAGGCAGAAGTGGAAGTGCTGCGGGATCAATGGGGTGTAAATCATATTTATGCCAAAAATCAACACGATCTTTTTTTTGCACAGGGTTATTGTGCAGCCAAAGACCGATTGTTCCAGTTTGAAATATGGCGCAGGCAGGCAACCGGTACCGTAGCTGAAATACTGGGCCCGCGGGAATTAAAACGCGATATCGGAACACGTCTTTTTCTTTTCAGGGGTGATATGAAAAAGGAACTCAACCATTATCATCCGCAAGGAGAAGAAATTATCAATGCCTATATCGATGGTGTGAACGGATATATTGATGAAGTACTACAGCATCCAGAACAATTACCTGCAGAGTTTGAGTTGTTACATATCCGGCCGGGTAAATGGACACCCGAAGTGGTAATATCCCGTCACCAGGGATTATTAGGAAACATTACCGAAGAACTCAATATAGGAAGGGCAGTAGCTAAAGCAGGAGAATCAAAAGTAAAAGAGCTGATGTGGTTTCATCCCAAAGATCCCTTGTTAAAATTAGACAGTGCCATCAATGGCGATCTTCTTTTCAAAGATATACTGGAACTATATACTGCTTACCGCAAAGAGGTAGTGTTTGAACAGGGCGATATCAAGAAAGATAATAATGATCCTGATGCGGTAATGAATAACCTTAATAAACAATTACCGCATTCCTACAATGCTCCCTTCGAGCATGGAGTGGAAGGAAGCAATAACTGGATAGTTAGCGGCAACAGAACAGCCAGTGGCCATGCGATGCTTGCAAATGATCCGCACAGAAAAATCGCCGTTCCTTCCTTACGCTATATGGTTCACCTGGTGGCGCCCGGATGGAATGTAACCGGTGGGGGTGAGCCCGAAATACCCGGTGTATCTATTGGTCATAATGAAGAAGGTTCCTGGGGATTAACCATTTATGAAACGGATGGAGAAGACCTCTATGTGTATGATCTAAATCCTTCCAATCTTAAGCAATACCGTTACAAAGGAAACTGGATAACCATGAAGGAAGTGCAGGAAACCATTCCTGTAAAAAATGCAGACGCCCAGAAAGTAACCTTACGGTATACCCTGCATGGTCCTGTAACTTTTATTGATTCTGTACATCACAAAGCGTATGCAGTAAGATGTGCGTGGCTTGAACCGGGAGGTGCGCCCTACCTAGCTTCCCTGCGTATTGACCAGGCCAAAACATGGGAAGCTTTCAGGGATGCGTGCAGTTACAGTCATATACCAGGAGAGAATATGATCTGGGCCGATAAAAAAGGGAATATCGGCTGGCAGGCTGTGGGCATTATTCCTGTTCGTAAAAATTTTAGCGGACAGGTACCGGTACCGGGTGATGGACGATATGAATGGGCGGGTTACTTACCTATTAAAGAGAGACCCCATTTATTCAATCCTTCCAAAGGATTTTTTGCAACGGCTAACCAGCAGGTTACTCCGGATAATTATACTCACTGGGATGCAGTGGGCTATACGTGGGCCGATCCTTTCAGGGGCAACCGTATCAATGAAGTATTGTCGAAAGATGATAAAATGACCATCGAAAAAATGGGACTGTTACAAACAGATTATTTTTCCATTCCTGCCAGAACATTGGTACCCATGTTGAAAAATTTGACTTTTGAAAATAGGTTGACAAAAGAGGCACAAACTAGCTTACAGAACTGGAATTTTATTTTGGATAAACAAAGCATACCGGCCGCTATTTACGCCATGTGGGAAAGACAATTGATGTTAGAAGCCAAAAATCGTTTTATACCCGGTGCATTAAAAGGGTTACTCACTTTACAATTAAGTAAACTTATTGGGTGGTTACAGGTACCCGATATAAAATTTGGCAGCGATGCCGTTACCGGGCGAAATGCATTTTTAAAAGAAACCTTTGAAGGGGCCGTAAAAGAGCTCACAAAAAAATTAGGCGCATCCATCAATCAATGGCAATACGGACAGGAAAAATATAAACATGTAACATTGGTACATTCCCTTACACCCAGGGTATCCGATGCATGGAAAAAGAAGCTGAATATTGGTCCGCTGCCTCGTGGCGGTAACGGTCATACACCCGGTTCAACCGGTGGTACGGATAACCAGGTGAGTGGTGCCAGCTTCAGGATGATAGTTGATACAGGAGATTGGGATAAAGCGGTTATGATTAATAGCCCGGGGCAATCTGGTAATCCAGCCAGCCCTTATTATAAAAATCTATTTGGCTTATGGGCCAATGATCAGTATTTCCCGGCGTATTATTCAAAAGATAGGATACTGAAAGTAACAGCAGAAAAAACACTGTTGCGTCCTTTTGGAAAATAGGTGCTTTCTCTGCAACAGACAGTCCACCTGTTTTGATAATTCGAGCCCTTCTTCAACAGATCTTTCATTTATTACATTCTATCAACTGTACCAGTTTGATACCAGCAAGTACCTCCCTTATCTTTTGGTATTCCCTTCGCTACATAAAATCCACGATCTGCATGATATTGATGAAAACCTTCCGATGATGGTTAATGATGCCGTCGGTGGATATTTCACTGGTCAGTTAAAACTGCCGATCGGTGACGGCACCTGCTTCACAATAGTAAAGATTATTTCATCTGTAATCACACCTGTGCAACCGGGCATATGACCCACCAATCCTAAGGCACTTGCGCCATGATCAATAGCCATTTTCGCTTCCTCTGAAGAGCTCATACAACAGATTTTAATCCTTAGATGCATGGGATGTAAAATGTGATTTAGAATTAATAAATACAACAACTTAAAAAAAGAGCCTGCGTTTTATGGGCGTAGCGAAGATTTAAAAAGTAATTTTTATTAGGTACATCTACTTTTTTATTAGCTACGTCTACTATTTAAAGGCTTTGATCAACTAACTGTTTTGGATAATTGTTTTACATCTATTTTGCCGGCCTATAAATTTTTGACCACAGGTTTTTATAAAGTAACCAGAAAAGTTTTTTACAAATACCATGGACAGAAAGCAGGCAATCAAAACTAATTGTATTATGCACCTGAGAATCTACAAATTACAAACGGGGAACCGTATTTTTTTTTCTTCATGGCTGTATTTGACTTTTGGTTCCACTCTCCTGCACTTGTGCACTTTTTTAGCAAAAAACACTACAAAAAACCTGTTTTATTTACGGCTTTCTGATAACAAGACAGCCTCCTTATTTAACGTATAAAACCATTAACATGTTGAAAAAATTACTGTTTATCCTTTTGATCAGTAGCCTGACAACCGCCGCATTCGCACAACCATCGCCTGTTGTAGCTGAAAAAGTGTATAAAGAATGGCAGGTATTACCCAATATCAAGAACGGCGTAGAAATTTTTTATTGTATCGTAAAATGTGGGGGTGTAAATAAAGTGCAGCTGATGATCTTCAATGATGGCAATGCCGATCAGGATATCCAGTTCGCTCTTGATATTACAAATACTGCAGATCAACAACATTTTACTGTCAGCAAAAACTTTGCGGCCAAAAAGGGAATTTTTCACAAAGCAACCTGTGACAGTGAGGCATTATCGGATCTAAAAATTATCCTTCCAGATACTTACGACCCTAACGTTACTTCCGTTAAACAATTTTTTTAAATTTTATAGAGTATCCATTTTAAAGTTTCTGTTACAGATCAATTATTTAAAACAAACATCATGAAAAAATTTTTACTAATTCTTGCATTTCTCTTTGCAACGGCCAGTTCTTTTGCCCACGTATACGAAATACGCGTTAATCAGGCCCAAGACGGTTCTTTAACTTGGTATTTGATTACTTACCACGGTGTAAATCAATGCGGACATGCCAATGCAGGTCTTACCATTAACGGTGTAAATTATCCGATAGATGCAGAATTTGCCGGAGACGGTGCATTATTAAGCCCGAATGTTTTTGCGACAATTGGGTTTGCATTTTCACATGCCAGTTATGCAACAGTACATACTCCTTTTTTGGGTACCAATATATCTGTGGCTCCTTATTCAAATAATGTTTGTTGGGCATTTGCGGTAGGCGGTTCTGGTAATTTTACGCCACCACCACCACCCGTTTGTACAACCTGCCCTATTACTGGTTGGAGTAATGTTGTTTCAACATCCGGTAATAATAAGGGAACTTTTTGTAATGCAGCCGATGACAATACTACCAGTACCATTAAAGTAAATCACCTTTCCTGTGCCTCTATTACAGGATCAAAACAATTCAGTGTTATTTTTGATCCAGGTGGGGCTAATGTTCCTTATGGTCCTTTTAATTATACTTCGGGTGGTGTAGAAACTGATGTTACCATCAATATACCTTATGGCACCAGTAATTCAACTATGGTTAACGTTGTTGATGCATCATTCCCATGCAATGTAACCCATGGTTTATCAATTCCCGGTGGACAGTATTTAGGAGAGAAAGAAACAGTACCTCCATCCATTACTTGTCCTGGTCCACAAACGGTTTGTTTAAATACACTTCCCGATTATAGATCCAATGCGGTAGTTTCTGATAATTGCACCCCTTCAAATGATATTACTGTTACACAAAGCCCTGCTGCTGGTTCTGCCGTATCAGGTGTAGTAATGGTAACGCTTACAGCAACAGATGCCGCAGGAAACCAAAGTACCTGTAGTTTTACAGTTACCACAGGCGATACTCAGAAACCGACGATAACATGTCCGGCAAACCAAACACTAAATCTCGATCCTAGTTGTAATGCGAGCTTACCGGATTACAGAAGTCTGGTTACGGTTAGTGATAATTGTACCGAAACAAGATCTTTAGTAGTAACACAAAGCCCTGCTGCAGGAACAATTATTAGTAGTAAAGGCGCCATGACCATTGTCTTTACTGTCAGTGATGCAGCCGGAAACACTAATACCTGTAGTATAACAGTTGACAAAAAAGATGTTACTCCGCCTGTACAACCGGAACTGGCTGATATAACAGGCGAGTGTTCTGCAACAGTTACCGTTATTCCAACTGCTACTGATAATTGTACTGGCACCGTAACCGGAACCACTTCGGATGCGCTTACTTATACAACACAGGGTACGCACACCATCACCTGGAGTTTTGATGATGGAAACGGAAACATTTCTACAGCTACTCAAAACGTAGTTATAAAAGATGTAACTCCGCCAACTGTTAAAACACAACCTGTAACTGTTACACTTGATGCAGCCGGAAATGCTTCTGTACTTGCTTCACAGGTAAACGCAGGCAGTTTTGATAATTGCGGCGTTCAGTCTGTTTCAGTTTCACCTTCTGAATTCCATTGCGCTAATATTGGTGCAAACACTGTAACACTGACAGTGAATGATGTAAATGGATTATCCTCAACAGGAACAGCTGTTGTTACTGTGGTGGGTGCAATACCTGGTTGCAGTATCAAATCGGTTCCAACGAGTAATGTATTTACGGGCGGCAATCCCAACAACCTGTACTTAGGATATGGCGCACAAAGCACTATGCTTCAGGTAACACCTTCTGCAGTAAGCGGAAATGGTGGCCCAGCGTATACCTATACTTATTCATGGAGTGGTAATGTTGGTTTGTTAAGTAGTACAACCAGCGGCACTCCTGTATTTACACCAACAGCTTCCGGTTCTTATACATTTATAGTTACAACAACCAATAACTATGGCTGTACTACCACTTGCACGATCACCATTTGCGTAAGTGATATCAGGGTGCCAGGTACCAATGGCTCTAAAGTATATGTTTGCCATGTTCCACCAGGAAATACCGGCAATCCACAAACACTATCTATTAGCGTAAATGCAGTACCGGCGCATTTGGGTAATCATGCAGGTGACAGGTTAGGTAGTTGTGATATGGCGCCTTGCAGTGGATCAGCACCCATTGTTAAGAACAGCACCAACAGTGCACTATCAGTAG